>JAABTB010000279.1 GCA_011390085.1 Desulfobacula sp. | reverse complement strand
CTTTCTTAAATGGTCAAAGGTCAGTTTGAAATTGGCCGTGACCAGAACTTCGGAGTTTCTATCCGGGTTTCCGATACCATAGAGTCCGGGTGAGACGGTATAGGAATACCGTCCCAGGCCGCATCTGACAAAAAATGTGGACACCAGGTCGTCCTTTGTAAGCCCTGGTTTGATGAGGGGAACAGGACCGGCATCGGTCGGGATGAACCGGTCCACATAGGAACAGAGCCTGTATCCCGGTTTTGTATAGGCAGCCCCGGCGCGGTCCGGTTCAACTGCACAGGGGGGGATGTCATCCATGGAGCCCATGATGCCGACCCCGGAGGTTGATAGTTTAACTCTGTTTTGAGAAGGGGTTTCATTGCACTCCAGTCCTTGCGCTTGTTTCATTGTTTGTATCCTTAAAGATTTTTGATATATTCCCGGAATTGTTCCAAAACAGCCTTGTCCACACAGAAATAGGTTTTCGGGCCTTCGACCTCACCGCAGACGATCCCGGACTCTTTCAGGATTTTTAAATGCTGGCTGATGGTGGACTGGGAAAAGGGGAAAATATTGACGATTTCCCCGCAGACACAGGTATTGATCTGGATAATGTGCTCCACAATTTTTATCCGTGTCGGATGCCCCAGGGCCTTGAAAATTTTTGCAAGCTGTTCGGTTTTCATTTGCATAGGGGGTTTATTGAACTATCCTTTTTTATGTTTTATAATATCGTTTATCGTCAATGAACGATAAACCAATATGCTGCGGGCGTCAATAAAATTTTTTTCGAAATAAAAGTATGCTTTACTAATGATAGATGCCTTGATATGATCCAAACTGCATTTTTAAAAATAATATTTTAAGCGATAATTGCCGGGAGCAGCTAAATTGGATCAGAAGATTGAATATGTTAACGACGGCGCTGAGTTTCATGAAATTGACCCTTTATTATTAAATGCAGATAGCCTTATGGATTTTTCCATTTATGAAAGGCAGCCCTATCAGAATGACCGATATCGATTCCGCTGTCTTTTAGTGGATTCCTCATCCATCCCCAAAGACCGGCTGATGGGGCTGTTGAAATCCTGGGGAAAGGTGTATATCCATAAAGATCAGATAGAGAAATATCACCAATATCTAAAGGATAACCTTGCCTACATCCTCAAACATGATGAAATTGATGTGGGCAAAAAGACGGATACCCTTATCAACTTATCTAGAGACGTTGTAAAAGAATCCTTTGAAACCAATTTTTCATTTCCCGCTGTTGCCAGGCAGTCTCTGGAGAATGCCCAGCGGCTTATTTCCAAGGCTGTTGAATTTATTTCAGATATCAAATCATTGAATGGAATTGCAAACCTCATCGGCCACGACTATGAAACCCATACCCATTCCATAAAGGTGGGTTGGCTCATGGCGACCTTTATTAATTCCAATCGGGAACTGTTCAATTTTGACAAAGCCCATGACTTGAAGCCGTTTTTGATTCAGGCGGCCGTTGCAGGCCTGCTTCACGATATCGGGAAAATAAAGATTCCGCCGAATATCCTCAACAAAAATGGGAAACTCGACAATCTTGAATATATTATTATTCAATCCCATACCGCTTATTCGGCAAGCCTTCTGTTTGATATGGACATCGCAAAACATACCATGCAGGCGATTTTATACCATCATGAAAATGAAGACGGTAGCGGATACCCAACCGGTTTGAGCCGTGAACAGATACCGCTGATCGCAAAAATCTGCCATATTGCCGACGTGTTTGATGCCCTGACGTCCCGGCGCCATTACAAAGAACCCAAAACTCCGTTTGCAGCCCTGAAGATAATGACGGGAAACAATCCCTACCTCGATACCTTGAAAAAATTTGAGCAGGAAGTGAGTGAAAATATTAAAGCTCCTGTAACGGCAATCGTCAGGGATGATTATGACATCAAGCTCAGGCGGTTAAGAGAAAGGGAAATAATAGAACAGGAAGCTTTAAAAAGAGTCGAAGCCCGGATGAAACTCAGAGACCAGGGGATGTCCCATTGTTTCGACAAAAGCCTTCTTAAACGGTTTATTATTACCATCAACAAGTCTGAAAGTTTTGAACTTAGCGGATTATTATAGGGGTCAGGCCTGAAAAAGACCGGACACAAAGAATTTCAAGCCCAGATAACAGATTAAACGTGAGACGCCTTATATCCGGCCTCATTGATTTCTTTTATGGCCTTTTCAACAAGAACCTCTTCTGAAACTTCAAAATCCGCCTTTTTCCCATTCAGATCCACAACCACATTGGAAATGCCTTTAATCCCTTCAAGGGTTCTCTGAACCATACCGGAGCAGTGCCCGCAACTCATGCCGTCCACATTCAAGGTAATTTTTTGTGCTGCCATGATAACCATCCTTATTTTTTGAGGTATTATAAATCTTAAGAATAATGCCATCGTCTAAGCGAATAATAATGATCAATACTGATCCGTCAACAACTCATTGAAAATGGGGAACTATATCACACCGTGACTGTAAACTTTAATTTTTTTATGCTATAACACCAACCTTATTAATTTAAACAAAAGGAAACAGGTTTGGAAGAATTAAAAGGATCACAGAAAAAATATTTAAGAGGGCTTGCCCACAGCTTGAATCCGGCGGCCTTTGTGGGCCATAAGGGGCTGACGGATACCCTGACGGCAGAGATCGACCAGGCCCTTGAAGCCTCGGAACTGATCAAGGTGAAATTTAATGAATTCAAGGAAAAAGAGCAGAAAAAAGAATTGATTGAACGGATCACCCTTGCCACGGACTCTCATTTGGCCGGGATGATAGGCCATGTGGCCATATTTTACCGGCGGAACAAAGATCCGGAAAAACAGATCATCAAATTACCCTGATGGCTGCGGCAAAGCTCCCATGAACTCTTCCCCACCGCGATTCACCGCCCTTGAAGGCAACCGCATGAAGCTGGACGGCGGCGCCATGTTCGGTAATGCCGCCAAGGCCCTGTGGAGCCGGTGGATGCCGTCGGACGACCACAATATGATTCCCATCGGGTCAAGGGCTCTTCTGATTGAAACAGGGCATCATGCCATCCTGTTTGAAACCGGGGCCGGGGCCTATCTTTCCCCGGACATGAAAGACAGGTTCCGGATGGCCGAGACCCGCCATGTCCTCCTGGATTCCCTGGCCCATGCGGGACTGTCCCATGAAGACATTACCCATGTGATTCTGTCCCATCTTCATTTCGACCATGCCGGCGGGCTTCTGAGAGAGTGGGAAGAGGGCAGGGTGCCGGAGCTTTTATTCCCCAATGCAGAATTCTATGTGGGGAAAGACAATTTTGAGCGGTCGGACTGCCCCCATTTGCGGGACAAGGCTTCCTTTATTCCCGGACTGACCCGCCTCCTGGAAGATACCGGCCGCCTGACCCTTCTCCATGACAAGGAGGTCCTCGTCCTTGATGAAGTCCGGATTGAATTCGTTGAGAGCCGGGGACACACCCCCGGCATGATGCTCTCCTATATTCAGACACCGGAACAGACCCTCTTTTTTGCGGGAGATGTGGCACCGGCCCATGCCTGGGTCCATCTTCCCATCACCATGGGCTATGACCGGTTCCCCGAATGTCTCATCGATGAAAAAATTCGTTTTTTCCAACGGGTCCTGGATGAAGACGCCTGGGTTTTTTATAGCCATGACCCTGACTATGCCGCTTCAAAACTCAGTTACGACAAAGCTTCCAATAAATATGCCCCACGGGATCTCATCCCGGATCTT
>JAABTB010000278.1 GCA_011390085.1 Desulfobacula sp. | reverse complement strand
TTGATTTCCCAGACGGAACGGCGGTTTCGGGCAAGGTTTGGGGAAAGGGTGGCCGTCATTCATTCTTCCCTGTCTCGGGGAGAACTTCTGGACCAGTGGCGGAAGATCTCCCTGGATAAAACGGACATTGTCATCGGGGCAAGGTCTGCTATCTTCGCCCCCTTTGATCATATCGGGATCATTGTGGTGGATGAGGAACATGACACCTCTTATAAGCAGGAAACGGGCCTTCGGTACAATGCAAGGGATCTGGCCGTTGTCCGGGCAAAACTGGCTGGCTGCCCGGTGCTTTTGGGGTCGGCCACCCCTTCTCTTCAATCCTACCAGAATGTGATCCTGAAGCGGTTTGAAGAATTAAAGCTGGAATCCCGGATCAACCGGAACCCCCTGCCCGAGATCACTCTGGTGGACCTGAAAAAATACAAGGACGGGCGGCCGGATCATCGGATCATCACGCCCGAGCTTTCAAAGGCCGTCCGGCAATGCCTTGACAAGGGAGACCAGGCCCTTATTTTCCTGAACCGCAGGGGATTTGCCACTTTCCCGGTCTGCGGGGAGTGCGGAAAGACCCTGACCTGCCGGTTCTGTGATATCACCATGACCCTGCACAAGGGCCATAATGAATACCTCTGCCATCTTTGCGGCTATGGGCGGCCTGTTGATGCAAAATGCCCGGAATGTAACTCCAAGATCAGGCCCCTGGGTTTTGGCACTGAAAAATTGGAATCCATGCTCAAGGAACGGTTTCCGGATGCCAGAATCGCCAGAATGGACCAGGATTCCACATCCAAAAAAGGGGCCGTCATCAAGATCCTGAAAAGTATCCGGAACCGGACCGTTGATATTGTGGTGGGAACCCAGATGCTGGCCAAAGGCCATGATTTTCCCTCCATCACCCTGGTGGGCGTGATCTGTGCGGATTTGTCCCTCAGCCTTCCGGATTTCCGGGCCGGGGAAAGAACATTTCAGATCCTGGCCCAGGTAGCCGGCCGGGCTGGAAGGGGAGATACACCGGGAAGGGTCATCATGCAGACCTATAATCCGGATCATTTTATTATTGAGGCCTCACGGAAACAGGATTTCCAGGAGTTTTTTCATAATGAGGCCCCTTTCAGAAAGGCCTTGTCCTATCCACCTTTTTCGCGGATGACCCAGTTGAAAATCTCGGGGCAGGATTCGGAAAAAGTCCAAATCTATGCCGAGACCGTGGCCGGGATACTGAAAAATCTCATCCAAACACAAAGAAAAGCAACGGATGCTGCCGTTCAGGTGTTGGGGCCGGTCGAAGCGCCCATCCAGAAAATATCTTCCCGATTCAGGTGGCAGCTTCTGGTCAAAAGCCCATCCGCAGCCCTGGTGAACCGTCTGGTCAAAGCCACCCTTGACCATCCCGATGCAAAGCCGAAATCAGGAACCAGCCTTTCCGTGGATGTGGACCCGTATTCTCTGATGTGATAAAGATAAAAAATCATAGGATTTTTATTTAACCACTCATTAAGGATGACTGCTATGAACCGGTCCAATCTGGAATTATTTAAAGAACTCAATCCCGAGTCTTTGCAGAAAAAATTTCTCGATTCCCTGTTGAAAATCCAGAATGTTCAGAGGGGGTCCATCTGGATCAAAAAAGACAAGGCCTATGTTTGCGTTGAAGCGGCCGGAGAAGAGAGTGAGCGGATCAAAGGGGTTTCCCTGGACATCCGGCACCCCAGTATTGTGGGATGGGTCATTGAAAATAAACGGATGACCGTGGCGGAAACCCGGAGCGACCGCCGGCATTATAAGGAAGTGGAAGAACCGCTGGCCGTTAAAAGCAGTATGATTTTATGTTTCCCTCTTTTTTTTCGGGACCGGGACATCTACGGTGCGGTCCAGGTGATTGACACAACCCCGGAAAAAAACCGCCTGAACCTGGATCAGGGATATCTGGACCAGCTTCAGAATCTTGTGGACATCTGTTCCATTGCATTGAGCAATGCGGTTTTATATGCCAATGAAAAGATAAAGGCCCGGAATCTGAAGTCTGCTTTAAAAGAGTCGCGACATGAGGACCTGATCATCGGGCAAAGCCTGGTTTTTAAAAAATGTATGGATCTTGTGAAAAGCTATGCCGGCACGGATTTCCATGTCCTGATCACCGGAGAGAGCGGCACGGGCAAAGAACTGGTGGCTGAACGAATTCATAAAACCGGCGCTCGAAAAAACAAGCCCTTCCTGGTCCAGAATTGCAGCGCCATCCCGGAAGCCCTTCTGGAGAGTGAATTGTTCGGATATGCCAAAGGCGCTTTTACGGGAGCAACCCAGGATAAGATAGGACTTTTTGAGGCGGCAAACGGCGGCATCGTTTTCCTGGATGAAATCGGAGATATGCCCATGAATGTCCAGGCAGGTCTTCTCCGGGTGATTCAGAAAAACGAAATCAAGCCCTTGGGCGAAACCGGCACCCGGACCATTGATGTCAGAATTGTGGCCGCCACCAACCAGAATATCAAACAGATGATCGTTGAAAACAGGTTCAGGCAGGATCTGTTTTACCGGTTGTCCGTGCTGCCGGTTCTTCTGCCCCCGCTCAGGGACAGGCGTGAAGACATCCCCTTGCTGATCCGGCATTTTCTTGAAAAAGAATCTTTGACGGCAGGGCTTCTTGAAAAGAAAATATCAGCCGAGGCCCTGCAGATACTGGTGTCCTATTCCTGGCCCGGAAATATCCGTGAACTGGAAAACCTGATCCGCTACCTCATGGTGACCACCGAGGAGGATTGTATCAGGCCCCTTAATATCCCCCTTCATGTCAAAAATCCCGATGCCGGGATAGAACCCTTTGCCGGTTCCCCGGCCATGGGGGATGCCGTCAACCTGGCTTGCATGACCTGGCCCGAACTCGAAAAAGAATATGTGACCGCCCTCTTAAAAAAGCATCACGGGAATATTACCTGGGCTTCCAAAGCTTCGGGCATCAACCGGTCCACCTTTGCATCCAGGATGAGAAAACTGAATATCAAGCCGGAGAGACGGTCTTTTGATGAATAAAAATCCCTTAGGAAGTCAATGAGTTTGAAAAATATTATTTTTATATTATACCTGAATCCGTGGCACAAGAACCATTACATATGAAAGGAATAACCATGAAATTTAGTATTGATCATTTCAACATCAATGTCTTTGATCTTGAGAAAAGCCTTCTTTTTTATGACAAGGCCTTGGGGCTAAAGGAAATCAGACGAAAAAAGGCTGAAGACGGCAGTTATATCATCGTATTCCTGGGTGATGGCTCAAGCTCGACCCGATTGGAGCTGACCTGGCTGCGAGCCATGGACCGGCCCTATAATCTGGGAGATGAAGAATTCCATGTTGCCTTTAAAACCCATGAATTTGATGCTGCCCATAAACACCACACAGAAATGGGCTGCATCTGTTTTGAAAATCCGGCCATGGGAATTTATTTTATTAAAGACCCGGACGGCTACTGGCTGGAAATTGTTCCGACGCGATAACCCGGTTATTCTCCATCAGGGCAGGTGGGTCATTAAAAATTGCGACCCCTGTTTCCCTGGAATGTGCAACACCATAATCGGTATCCTGAATATAGAATTCAATGGCCTTTGAACCCTATATGCTTTTCACATTCCAGGGTCAACACCCGGGATAAAAGACAGATTGCAATGAAACCATTGCAGAGTCTTTTATACCAGAGACTAAATCCTCCTCTGGAAAAAATGATAAAGCCTTGCCCCTGCCTCATAAAAAAGTCCCCT
>JAABTB010000277.1 GCA_011390085.1 Desulfobacula sp. | reverse complement strand
GGCTGTCTTTGCATCGGGTTTCTCAGCGGATTGGCCGAGGCAAGGCAAATCTTCAGCCCCGAAGTCCGGGTATTGGTCCTGGTGGGATTCCTGGGCGGATTTACGACCTTTTCAACCTTTGGCTATGAGGTATTTACCGCTGCCAGGGACGGCCAGTTCTTTTCAGCCCTGGTCAATCTTATGGTTCACCTGGTCCTTGGATTCGGGGCTGTCTGGCTCGGATTTTCCCTGGCAAAATGGTGTTAAAACAGGATGCTTCTATGACGGAATCAACTTCCCATGTGTTCAAGGCCCAGGTCTATTATGAGGATACCGACCATTCCGGGGTTGTCTACCATGCCAATTATCTGAAATTCTTCGAACGGGCCAGGGAGGACATCATCGGCATTGATATCCTCTCCCGGATGTGGCATGAGCACCGGATCGGGTTTGCTGTTTATAAAATCACCATGGGCTTTCATGACGGGGCCGTCTTTGGCGATCTTCTCACCATCCGGACCACCTGGAAAAGGGACGGAGCCTACCGCGTTGTTTTTTCCCATGAAGCCTGGCGGCCCGATGGAACAAAACCAGCCGTCACCTGTGCGCTGGAGCTGGTCTGCCTGGGACCCGGCAAAAAACTCATGCCCATCCCGGAGCTTGATTTTTTAAGCGCCCCATCCCACGGATAACCTGTTTTCCCTGTCTCTTTTGGGTCAGTATTGGTAATTCCAATTCAAAAACTATAAATAATTTAATTTTTCTATACTTCATGTTGACAGCCCCTATTTCCCTTTATATACTTGCCCAATCTTTTTTTCGCAGAAAGTATGAGGCATTGCTTTCTGCATGCAGCCGTAAGTGTGTTAGACTCTTAACAGCATCAAGGAGGTGCCCGTGAAAGATGAACAAACGTTGCCCGATGTGCAACAAACGAAAACAGGGGTTTCCAGAAGAACCTTTCTGAAAGCCGCCACTGGGACTGCCGCCGGAATCGGTATTTCTCAGATGTTCAATCCCGCCCTTGTTTCAGCCCTTGAAAAAGCCCTGAAAACCCATCCGGTTCTCTGGATCCAGGGACAGGGCTGTACAGGCTGTTCGGTTTCTCTTCTGAACAGCGTTGATCCGTCCATTGCCGACATCCTGCTCAAGGTGATCAGTCTTCAGTTCCACCCCACGGTCATGGCCAGTGAAGGTGAAATCGCCCTGGAAAACCTTTACGCCGTTGCCGAAGAATACAAAGGTAAATTCTCCCTGGTGGTTGAAGGCGCCATTCCCCTGGCTGCAGATGGAAAATACTGCATCGTGGGCGAGATGAACCATAAGGAAATCACCATGCTGGATATGACCAAAGAATTGGGTGCAAAGGCCGGCAGCGTGATTGCCGTCGGCACCTGTGCTACATACGGCGGCATTCCGGCCGCCAAGGGCAATGTCACCGGCGCCACCGGCGTCATGGATGTTTTCAAGCAGTTCGGCATCAAGACCCCGGTGGTCAATATCCCCGGCTGCCCGTCCCATCCGGACTGGATTGTCGGCTCCCTTGTTTATCTCTTGACGAAAGGGCTTCCCGAACTGGATGACAGCGGTCGCCCATTGCTCTTCTTTGGTGAGAATATCCATGACAACTGCCCGCATCTGAAAGAATATGATGCAGGCACCCTGTCTGAAAAGCTTTCAGACCCAAAAGGCTGCCGTATAGACCTCGGGTGCAAAGGCCCGAGTACCTTTGCCGACTGTTACAAACGCAAATGGAACAGCGGTTTGAACTGGTGTGTGGACAATGCAGTCTGCATTGGTTGTGTTGAGCCCGGTTTCCCGGATGCCTCCTCACCCTTCTATGAACCGGCATAACCAGAGATATCTGAAACTTTGTAACCTTAAGGAGGTTTTATTATGGCAGGCTGTACACCACAAACAGCTCCGGTTGGAGCCGGAACAAAAATCAAGGTTGCCATTGATCCTGTCACCAGGATTGAGGGACACCTCAAAGTAGAAGTAGAGGTCAAGAACGGTGTTGTCTCTGATGCCAGAGTATTCGGCGGCATGTACCGCGGTTTTGAGCAGATATTGGTCGGAAGAGATCCCAGGGATGCGTCCCAGATTACCCAGAGAATCTGCGGCGTGTGCCCCACGGCCCATGCAACGGCATCCGTTCTGGCGCTGGATGATGCATTCAAGGTCAAACTGACGGATAACGGCAGAATTACCCGGAACCTGATCTTCGGGGCCAATTATCTCCAGTCCCATATTCTTCATTTTTATCACCTGGCGGCCCTGGACTATGTGAACGGTCCGGACACGGCCCCCTTTATCCCTCGCTATGCCAAAAACGATGTCCGCGTTCCCAAGGACATTAATGACGTGGCCGTGGGCCAGTACCTGGAAGCCCTTGAAATGAGAAAGATCTGCCATGAAATGGTGGCTCTTTTCGGCGGCAAAATGCCCCATGTTCCGGGACTTGTCGTTGGCGGCGCATCGGAAATCCCGACCCAGGAAAAACTCGTTGCCTATGCAGAGCGTTTCAAAAAAGTCAAAAAATTTGTCATGGAAAAATATGTTCCCCTGGTTTACCTCCTTGCCGGACCCTACGGCGACCTTCTCAAAACCGGCGGCGGATATAAGAACTGCGTCTCCTGGGGCGTCTTCCCCATGGATGACAAGGGCAATACCCTCCAGAAAAGAGGAGTTTTCACCGACGGCAAGGACTACCCGGTGGATACCGCCCTGATCAAGGAATATGTCAAATATTCTTTCTTTGATGATGCCACCACCGGTCTGAACCCCAGGGAAGGCAAAACCGTTCCCAACCCCAATAAAGCAGGCGCCTACAGTTTTATCAAGGCCCCCCGGTATAATGGCAAACCCCATGAGGCAGGTCCGCTTGCAAGAATGTGGGTCACCAACCCCGAACTGTCCAAGATCGGCCAGGAAAAACTGGGCGTTAAAAAGATGCGGGAGATCGGCGACGCCGCCTTCTCCATCCTGGGAAGACATGTGGCAAGGGCCGAAGAAACCGTCATGGTGGCCAATGCCGTTGAACAGTGGCTCTCGGAAGTCAAGCCCGGCAAAGACACCTATGTGCCGGTTCCGGTTCCGGATTCAGCGGAAGGTCTCGGCCTGACCGAAGCTCCCCGCGGCGCCCTGCTCCATTATGTCAACATCAAAGACAAGAAAATCGCCAATTACCAGGTCACATCAGCCACCATCTGGAATGCCAACCCCATGGACGACATGGGCCAGAAGGGACCCATGGAAAAAGCCCTCATCGGCGTTCCGGTCCCCGATGCGGCAAACCCGGTGAATGTGGGGCGGCTCATCCGCTCCTTTGACCCGTGACTGGGTTGCGCCGTCCACGTGCTGGACGCAGACAACAACAGAGAAATTAAAGTGGAACTTCCATTATAATCTGATCTGAATTTGAGTACAATGAAGAGGGGATGAATTTCATCCCCTCTTTTTCTTGATTCAGCCCGGTTTTTCTGTTATCAGCAGAACTGACAATTTCAACAAGACAGGACACAAAATGAAAAAACTCCTGGTTCTGGGGGTGGGCAATACCCTCATGATGGATGAAGCCATCGGGGTTCATGCCGTTTATGAACTCTTAAAAGAAAAAGACGCATATGATGAAAGCCTGGTGGATTTCATCGACGGCGGCACCTTTACCCAGGATATTTTTTTCCTGTTTGAAAAATATGAAAAATTGCTGGTCCTGGATGTGGTCCGGGCCGGGCGGCCGCCCGGAACCATCTACAGCCTGGATGAAGCAGACCTGGTGCAAAATAAAAAACAGGTTCT
>JAABTB010000276.1 GCA_011390085.1 Desulfobacula sp. | reverse complement strand
GGTCCGTTGCCTATTATCCCGAGCTTTTTTTAAAGGATACAGGGGACCTGATTCAATATCTGATCGACAAGAACGATCAATGCCGCTCCCATGGCAAGCGCATTGAGGTCGGGGTTCATTTTGTCCATCCGGATGAAGTGTCCATTCAAAGCCTTGAGATCATTTCCAGCTTGGTTCAAGAGGGGATCCAGGTCTATGTCCAGACCCCATTTTTAAACGGGTTGAACACGGACGGAGAAACCCTGGGCCGGTTGTTTACCCTGCTGCGCCAGGCCGGGGTAAAAATCTATTATATTTTTACCCCGTGCAGTCCCATCCACGGGACAAGGGATTTCTGGACCCCCATTTCCAAAGCCCTTGAGGCCCAGGCCTATCTGAGGGACCATGTTTCCGACCGGTGCATTCCAAAATTGTGTACGGCAACCCCCCTTGGAAAAATCGATTGGTATACCAGCGGCTTTGCCGTGGAAAGGGATGACGAGGCCTTTACCTGGATCAGGACACCCTATACCCTTTCCTATTTCAAGGATTTCATCCCGGACATGACTCACATGCCGGATATGAGAATTAATCCGGAAGGCACTCTGGATGCCCGGTTTCAGGTGACCATGGGGGATGAGGCCCTCTTTCTCGGAAACCGGCCGGAGAAAACCGGGATTTCCCCTGAACCCGGTCTTTCATCTGAGACAATAGAAAACATAAGGGCCTTTCTTGTGGCCGGCTCCGGTCTCAGCCCCTCTATTTGTCCGACTCCGTCAAAATTTGTATCCCGCGTCCATACCACCCGGGTTGAAATGGATTTGCAGTCGGATGATCCGGCCTTTGACTATATCGGACAAAATCCGGAGATAACGGATGTGGTGGTTCCCTGGCAGGCAGCCCAGGACATGGACATGGAAAAAACCGGGCGGATGGCGGAGCGCCTCAAGGCCTTTTCCCACATCTCCAGCCTCCGGATCTGCTGCCGGGAATTTTGCAACAGACCGGAATTGATAACAGAAGACCTGATGGACAAGATATCCGGATGGTGTGATTTTTCCATTGGCAATCCTTTCCGGGTGGAGGTGGAAGTCTGGTATCTTCTGCCCGAGGACATTGGTCTCAGGCATGGGGAAATTGCAGGAAAGCTGATTCACAAGGGAGTGAACATCTATGCCGATGTTCCCCTGGTCAGGAGCGTCAATGATCGGCCCGGAATCATTGTGGAGCTTGCCGACAAGCTAAGGCATGCCGCCATAGAATTTCATCATCTCTATGTGTCGGGTCTGGATATCCAGGAAAAATTCAATGGACATCCCATTGATTCCCAGAGAATTATTGACATCGCCTCGGAGGTTCGAAGGGCGTGTTCCGGAAGGCAGATCCCTTTATATATCCGCCGGACGCCTCTGGGTGAAACAGAGTTCGGGCTTGGTGATCTATTGTCATGATCTGGTCAATGCCGGAAGCTTTCCTACCTCACTTAAATGCTATCGAAAGGCTTGGTGTTGATTTCCCGGACCGGATTTCAACCCTTATAGAATTGTAATTATTAGGATTGCAATCCTAATAATTATCATGTAGCCTGGTATTCAAATCCTAACGGAGACAAATGTCATGATTGAACAATTGATCCGGCTCCATAGAACCATACTGAATTCGCAGCATCATGCATTCAAACGCTATTTCTTAATGAAACACAGCCTGGAAAACCGGTTTTCCATTATCATCGGCCAGCGCGGGGTTGGAAAGACAACGATGCTGATGCAATACCTTTCCGGTTTTGTGCATGGGGATATCACCAGCCGTAAAGCCCTCTATGTGCCGGTGGATCACTTTTCCGTGGTTGGGCATTCAATTTTCGAGATCGCCGAAGAATTTGTGAATTACGGTGGAGAGCTTCTGGTTCTGGATGAGATCCACAAATATCCGGACTGGTCCGGAGAATTGAAAAGCATCCATGATTCTTTCCCCGGCTTGAAATTAACGGTATCCGGCAGTTCTGCCCTGGAAATCCACAAGGGCACCCATGACCTGAGCCGAAGAGCGGTTGTCTATCAAATGACCGGGCTTTCGTTCCGGGAATTCATCGAATTGAAATATCATCTGGATCTGCCGGTTTACGACCTTGAGTCCATTCTGGCCTGCCATGAAGAATATTCCCAGAAAATCATCCGGGCCTTGGCATCCAAAGGTCTAAAAGTGCTTCCGGAATTCAGACACTATCTGCGGCACGGTTATTTCCCCTATTTTCTGGAGCACCCGGATGAAGGGACCTATTTAAAAACCCTGGAGCAGGGACTGCACACGACCATTGAAAGCGACCTTCTGTCCATTTACCCGAAACTGGCCGGAGCCAGCATTAAAAAACTGAAACTGCTTTTGTCGGTCATTGCCCGGTCAGCCCCGTTTACGCCGGATATGAAACGTCTGAAAAATGTCATTGAGGTAGGCGACGAGCGGACTTTGAAAAACTATCTCAAATACCTGGAAGACGGAAAAGCCATCACCTGTCTTTCACGGCAGCAAAAAAGCATCCGGGGACTTGAAAAACCTGAAAAGATTTATCTGAACAACCCAAACCAGGCCTTTGCCATCTGTGATCATGAAACGGTTAATGAAGGCACCCTCAGAGAAATGTTTTTCATCTGCATGCTCCAGGAAAGGCATCGCGTGGCCCTGCCCCCGAAGGGTGATTTTATTGTAAATGACAGGCATGTCTTTGAAATCGGAGGAAAAAGCAAAACATTCCGGCAGATCAAAGGGATTCCCGATGCATATCTGGCCCTGGACCAAATCGAGTACGGCCTGGATACCAAGATCCCCTTATGGCTGTTTGGTTTTCTATACTGATTCAAAATTCCAAAATCCAGGTCTTGAACACGCAAACCAGACCAGTTCAGGCATTTTCAGAAGTCATATTCTCAAGAAGTGGCGGGTATTCATGCAGGAAAAAAATCAGGAAGCATGAACCCTCTACGGAATCAATGATCTCTTGGAATCTTAAACAATTTTTCCAGGATGATTTCCATAAGGCAGAACCTTGTAAAGGCGGACTGCAACAGATTCAGACCCGTAAAGGCGATGAAAAGAAGCCAGTAACCGGAATGCAGGCGGGAAAGGATGAGTTTTTCTCATCGGTAATCCTTATAGCTGATTCCGTAATGCTCGGCCTTATAAGAGAATTTTCGGACCGTAATGCCGATGAGCTTGGCCGCCTTATTGATATTTCCCTTGGTGTTTTTCAGGGCGTCCATCAGGATTTCCTTTTCAAGCCGGGCCACGGCATCTTCCAGGGATTGGGGCAGGGTCTTGGTTTTGGTGCCGGTCTGGAGGGTGGCCGGGAGATGATAGCTGTGGATGGCGCCTTCATTGCAGAGGATGACGGCCCTTTCCATGCAATTTTCAAGCTCCCTGACATTGCCGGGCCAATGGTATTCCATCATCATATCAATGGCAGGGGTGGAAATCCGTTTGATGTCTTTTTTATGAAGAGTGCCGTATTTTTCAAGGAAATGATCGGCCAAAAGGATGATATCGGTTTTACGCATGCGCAGGCTGGGAAGATAAATGGGAAAGACATTGAGTCTGAAATACAGGTCATCCCTGAACCTTCCCTGGCGGACCATTTCCTCAAGATTGGAATTGGTGGCGGCAACGATCCTGACATCGGTTTTGATGGGCTTATATCCCCCCACCCGTTCAAATTCTTTTTCCTGGAGAACCCTCAAGAGTTTGACCTGAGCGGAAAGGGACATATTGCCGATTTCATCCAGAAAAATAGTGCCCTGGTCCGCGATTTCAAATTTGCCTTTTTTC
>JAABTB010000275.1 GCA_011390085.1 Desulfobacula sp. | reverse complement strand
CTGTACATCATTGCCATGGGAAAACCTGCTTTTTCTGAATACTGTTTCCATTTGTCTGAATCCACATCGCAAAAATCCATTACCAGCCTAGGGACAGGTCTTTTTTTTTTGATGGTTGGCATGTTTTTAAATATGTAGGCCGCCATGGAAGAAGAAAAGCAAAAGATGGCATGATAGGTTTTTTCCTTAAGCAGGGCAGATACCCGGCGGTTTGCAGAAACATCAAAGAAATATCCTTCTGTAATTGATTTTCCTGACAGAAAACTTCTAATTCCTTTGATCTTAGCCCAAAAGGGATTCAATGGGAAAAGGAAAACATTCCGGCACAATTTTCCTAAATCGGGCTTATATTTTAAATCACTCGTCTCATCAGCAAAGGAAACCAGATCGATATTCCAGTTTTTCGAAAGAAATTTTATCTCGTTAAACGTCCTGATCTTATCGCCTTTATTGGGCGGAAACGGGACTCGGTGGCAGATATAGAGAAGAGCCGGTCTTGAATCAGTCATTTTTAAAAGGAAGGATGGCCACAGTTCTGACAATAAAATAAATATACATTAATGCCATCAACTGAGCTTTTATGATTGGGGCTGCTTTTTTCCTTCTGAATTTATAAAGGGCTATAATCCCTGGAAGACATAGTGCAGCAAGGGCAACGAAAACGGACATGGCAGTAAAATGGAAAATCAGAAGAACCAGAAAAAGAGGCAAAAAGATTGCGAAATATATAGGGATGATAAGGCTTGGAAGTTCTTTCAGGGAAAGCCCATGATTTAAAACACCTTGGAAGTTACCTTTGCCCCGCCAAAGTTCTTTTTTGATGAACACCTTGACGGTTGAAGCTTCCCCGAGGTGAATCACTTTTATTGAGCTGTCGGCAATGATCCGTCCAAATTTTGAGACCCGGTATGAGAAATCGACATCTTCGCAGGTGACCAGGGTCTCATCAAACCCGCCTGTTTTTAAAAAAATATATTTTCTGACAAAAAGATTCATGGATTCAAGCCAGTCGACACGTTCAACACCTTTCTCCTTCTGCCGAACAATCTGCCAGGCTTTCTGCACCCAGGTTGAGTTTTCCGGGATATCAGGCGGAGATCCCCAGGCAGAAACCGTATAATCACTGAAATATTTCGAGGCCGTCAAAAGCCAGTCTTCGGCAACCACGCAGTCTGCATCCACAAAGGCAAGAATGTCTCCGGTTGCTTTCCCAGCTCCCAGATTTCTTAACCCGGAAACATTTTTTGTACTGTCCTTTAAAAGTATTGCGCCCCAGGCTTCAGCTATCTTGCAGGTTTGATCTCTGGAGCCGTTATCAACAACAAAGACTTCAAGGTCTTGTTTAGGCCAGTCCAGTTTTGAAATGGAATCAAGGCATACCGGCAGGTATTTTTCTTCATTAAAAGCGGGAATGATGATGCTGACTTTGTGTGCCATTTTAAAGAGAGATGTATTTTCTGGTCATCTTCCCAAATACTTTGAAGACAGGGAAAGGCATTTTCGTGATGATGGATTCGGCAAGTTTCCTTTTCTCTGAAATCTCAGAGATGTTGGTCTTTGTCAATAGTTGAAGTTTTTGTGTTTGACCTGGGGCTGTTTCAAAATCTGCCCAATGCAACGGTGATGGGCTTGCCCCCCATTGTTTTTTAAACCCGAACGTCCCTTCACCCGGTGTGGAACGGCCAAAATCGAAAACAGGGTATTTGTTGTCCGAGGCAAATTTTAAAAAGGCCCAGTAGAGCATCATATTGGGGTTCCAGGAATTAAACCGTCTTAACGAGGAAGCCCAGGGAACAGAGACCACACGGGGATGGCAGAGCAGAATTCCACCTGCTGCCGGTGTCTGGTCCGGCATTTTCACAATGAACAGGATGGCTTTATTTTTAAATCTGCATAAAATTTGTTTGATCCAGGACCTGGGATGAACCGGGGATCCGAGATCCCGCATGTTTTCAGAAAAAAGCCGATAAAAATCATCAAATAACTCCTGACCACCGGATTGAACCGTCAAGCCGTCTTTGAATGGTTTTTTTACCTGGCTGCGAAGTTTGGCCTTGAAAGATGAAAGCAAGTTTTCCGAGCTATCCGGTAGAGATAGCAACATACGAACCTTATTTTTATTATTGGTTGTTTCAGGCTTAAGCCCGGCCAAGGGTTGTGTTGACCGGATAGAAACTCTTCGGATGCTCATGGTACGGGCAATCTTCAAGGCTTCGGATATGAGTTGATGCTCGATTTCCGGGGAATCCGCAAGGGGTCCACCTGCATCGCAATAGGGAAGAGAGACCAAGGTGCCTGAAGTGAACGGAAAGTTTACCTGGATCAAGGGAAGTATACCGGCGATTTTTTTTCCCTTTCTGGCGATCAGATAGACCCCTTTAAAACCATAAGCCGATTCTACTGCTTCTTTCCATGCAAAAAGTTGGTATGCAATGCCTTGAGGATGATTCAGGACATAGGCATTCCAGTTTTCTTTGTCGGAAGGGGTTGTAAGCCTGATTATATTATGCATAAAGATAGTTCGAGATTGAAGGTTCATCAAGGATGAAGGGTTACCGCTGCTGGTCAATAAAATCTTTGCAGGTGATAAATTTATAACGATCAAAACTGGATATTAATGCTCTGAGTTTTTTTTCAGTGCGATGCAGATTGATATAATGCCTGAATTTAAAACCGCGGGAGGCATCTTCAACTCTGGGTTGTGCCGGGTCGAATTCCCAGGGGTGGGCATAGAAGACAAAGGTCTTATCCTGTTTGAGGATGGATGCCATTCCGAGTTTAAATAAGGGAAATGGAAAAAGCCTGAAATAGCCTCCGCCGCCAAGGGGAATGACAATGTTTTTAATTTTCAGATTGCTGATGGGCAGTTCAAAAAAATCCTTATGAATCCGGTATAATGCATTGGTAGAGTTGGGAAGATCAATTTTTCCATAGCGTCCATGGGCTGAAAAAGAATTATAGCTTGAATCATAGAGATAACCGGCCTGGGCAATGGCCTGGAGCACCCTGTCATCAAGGGCAAAGCTGGGGGCCCTGAATCCGTATACCCTGCTGTTGGTTATAGTTTCAAGCCGCTCTTTGCTGGATTTCAGGTCTAGGATGAGGCCGGGTTCAGTCAGGTTCCGGCATAAATGGTGATCATTCCCGTGTGAAGCCACTTCGTGGCCTCGCTGATGGATCTGCCGAACAAGTTCCGGCAGTTTTTCTGCAATCCAGCCGAGAATAAAAAAGGTGGCATTAGGCTTGAAGGAAAAGGAATCCAGGAGATCAAGAATTTTATGGGTATTTTTTTCTACCCTGAGTTCAAAAGAATTCCAGGTTGAAAACGATATGTATTCCTTAAAGTTTTCAACCTGGAACCAGTCTTCGACATCAAATGTCAATAAGATCGAAGGGTTATTTATCAGGGGCATAAAAAATTTTCATGCCCCAAAAAAAATACCCGTATGAATTTATGGTTTTTCAAATCGTATTTTTTTAGAGTTTTGAATTTTCATTTCAATGATAAAAACCAGATATACCAGAATCAGGGCTACCCCGAAAATAATCAGGCCGGACATATCATGAAGAAATCCTTGGGCGGTTTCAGGACCGATCCAGGCCGCCATGGCGCCGGTGATGGTCAAACGGATGATATTGACGGCAACTGCAATGGGCACCGCGGAAAAAAAGAGAATCCATTTTTTAAAAGTGCTTAATGGGGCCAGAAAGGCAAAAGCCCCGGTCAAGGCCAGCAGTGAGGTTAATGATCTTATCCCGGAACAGGCATCCACCACTTCAAGGGAAGTATTGGCCAGATGAAGGATA
>JAABTB010000274.1 GCA_011390085.1 Desulfobacula sp. | reverse complement strand
ACCCGGAGGCCGAATTCAAAGGCAGGGGTTTCGTTTTCCAGCACAGCCCCGGGATGGGGGGAAAACAGGTCGTTCCCGTTGAGGGAAACAATAATCATGGGCGGTTCAAGATCCGGGTCGGCGGTGTCCATAAAGGGAAATTGGCGGAAACAGGGCCAGAGTCCTCCTTCCTGGAGCAGACGGACAAGGTCCGGCTTTTGGATCGTATCCACGGTCTCCCGGGTAAGGGTTTCGAAATGGATAAAATCCTCTTTTCCCTGGAGCCGGATCACAATTTCCTTTAAACGCCTCTGCTCACCAAAGATTATTTTCCGGACAGTGCCGGTGGCCGGAGATACATATTGGATGCGCAGATTGCGCTTGTCACAGAAAAGCGGGGTTCCGGTTTTGACCGGGTCATTCTCCTTTACCAGAATTTTCGGCCGGATATAGGGGATATCCATGACCGACACCCCCACGGTTTCCGGGTCCGGCAAATAAATCACACTCTGGTCCGGTTTCCCTGCAAGGGCAGGTTTAAATCCTTTTACAAGCTTAATCTCTTCCATAGATGACAGACCCCCATGGGTTGGTGTGTTGAGTTCCTGTGTCGTGAAGACTACCACAAATGATGTTGAGGTTCAACCATTTGCATATGAAATCGGAAGAATCCCCTTGATTTTCCCTTTGAAGTTTATTAAAGAAAAACTTTGTGTTTCAGGGAACTTATTAGGAAAGGATAAAAATTATCATGGGTCATGCCGTAAAGGAGTGCTTGTTTACTCAGGACTATCTGGACACCCTTTTGCCATTGGAGACAAGCGATAAATTTTTTGAAGCCCTTTACGGGGATGCAGAAGACGGGGCCTATGACATCCGGCTGGAATTCATTTCCGCCAACGCGAAAAGAATCGTACTGGCCTTCAACCTGATCAAACGGCCGGGCAAATGCCTGGTCTGCAGCCTGACCTATGGACTCCCCAACGTATTTTCCCGGCACCCCCTCATCAATATCAAAGGCATGGTCAAAAAGATCGAGGAAAGCGGGATACGGATCAAAAGCTGGCGGATCGGGGATACGGAAGAGCAGAGCAATTCCCTTCATACCATCCCCTTTTTCCTGAACCTGGAATAGACGCTTATAAAATAAACCGCACAAATTAAACAGCCTGGGCCGGAATTCACGGCTCAGGCTGTTTTTCGTATTGGCGTCAGGTTAAGCTTTCGGCAGTTTGGGAAACTGTTTGGAAATGGTTTTGTTCCAGTCATCCAACTGGGTCTTGATCTGTTTGAACAAGGACCCCACATTCCCCTTGACTGTGATTTTTTCAATGGTATCGCCCTGGGCAATGCTGTCCACCACTTTTTGGTCCGCTTCACTTGCAACCACGCCGAAAACCGTGTGCCGGCCGTCCAGGTGGGGGGTGGGGCCATGGGTGATGAAGAACTGGCTGCCGTTGGTTGTCGGGCCTGCATTGGCCATGGAAAGGATCCCGGCCTTGTCATGTTTCAGGTCTTTGTGGAATTCATCCTTGAACTGGTAGCCCGGTCCTCCCATTCCGTTTCCAAAGGGGCATCCCCCCTGAATCATGAAGTCCGCGATGACGCGGTGGAACTTCAGGCCGTTATAGAATTCACGTTTGGCAAGATTGGCAAAACTCCCGCAGGTGAGCGGGGTTTGATCGGCAAACAGTTTTATGTTGATGGTCCCTTTGCTGGTTTCAATGGCAGCGGTTAATTCAGGCATAATTTTCTCCTTTAAAAATAAAAACAAAATATGGATAAAATTAAGGATATATCATATTTTGTCAAATAAAAAAGATCCAGGTTCCAGACGGGTCAGATTTGAAATTAGTTTTCATGTTTTTATCCTAATATTGACAATACAAAGGCTTTTGTCTTATAGTGCGCAGGCATTTGAAAAAATATGCAGCGTTCCTGCCGCAGTTGCTCAAATCTGGTAGTCAGACCCATTTCAGTTGGAAGGACAATTTTTGAAGATTACGCCAAAAACCCTGCTCATTGTCGGTATGGCCTTTGCCCTGTTGATATCTATACTGTCCTTGGCGTCAAGGTTTTACGTCCTGGCCGGATTTTCCGACATTGAGACGGAAAACGCCCGCGTTGACGGCATCCGGGTTTTGAACGAGATCAATGAGGACATAGCCGTACTTAGGTCCACCGTCGGCGACTGGGCACCGTGGGATGACACCTATCGATTCATTGAAGACCTGAACAATGAATACATATCCGCAAATCTCACAGAAGGGACATTAACCAATATCAGGATTGATTATATGGTATTTATCGGTAATTCAGGGCAGATCCTGTTCAGTACCGCTGCAAATCAGGCCACCGGAAAAATGGAAAGCCTTCCTGTGGGTCTGGGTGACGAGATGCTGGCCATTCCGGATTTAACATCCTCCAAAGACCTGGTGTCCGGTTGGTCCGGCATTCTGAAAACCGCTGAATATCCTGTCCTGGCGGCATCCAGGCCCATCACAAAAAGCGATTTTTCCGGCCCTGCCCGGGGCACCCTGGTCATGGCCCGCGTCCTTGATGACAAAGCGCTTCATCGCATCAATGAAACAACAAAGCTCAATACCCGGATGTACAATTGGGATGACCCTTCGCTTCCAAAAGATTGCCGGGCCGTGCAGCCGATGTTGTCGGAAGCGGAGCCGATATATATAAAACCCTCGGGAAAAGATCTGATTGCCACTTATATGGTGCTTGTCGACTTTTCGGGCAACCCCGTGGTCATGCTGAAAGTCTCGTCGGACAGAAAAATATATCGAACCGGCTTACGGACATGGTGGTACTATTTAGTCTCAATGATAGGCATCGGCCTGTTTTTTACCCTCCTCATCATGGCTGTGCTCCACCGAATCGTTCTGGCCCCCTTGAGCAGACTGAACAACACGGTTCGGTCCATCGGCAGCGCCCGAAAATTTCATGTCAGGCTACCGGTACAGACTGAAGATGAGCTGGGGCAACTGGCAGCTCAAATCAATAAAATGCTTGAAGAACTATCAATTGCAGGCAGAAAGCTCAGCGAACAAGCCTATCAGACCGGGCTGTCTGAAATGGCGTCGGATATGCTGCACCAGGTTCGCAATTCACTGTCCCCCATCGCCGGTAACATGGATTTAATGGAAAAATGCCTGGACCGGACCAGCCTTGCAAGGCTTGACCAGGCCCTTGAAGAACTGGAGATTGGAGCCTCTCCCCCAGGCCGCCGGGATGACCTGCTGCGGTTCAGCCGCATGGCTGTCAAAAAGCTGGAAAAAATTCTCGCAGAGATTCAAGCATATTTGAATGATGCCCAGGCCCCATTTCCCCAGATTGAAAATATCCTTCAGGAATACCAATTGACTGCCCAGATCCGCCCGGAGGTCGATCCCATTGATTTGAATCAACTGGTCGAAGACGCGCTTGAAAATATAGAACCACCCGGGTTCTGGACCGGTCAGGTGATCATGGAGCCTGGATTGTCCGGCCTAGGACCGGTTCTCGGTAACCGCATGTCACTGCTCACCGTTGTGAAAACCCTTTTGGCTGCATCTGCCCATTTTATAGATACGGCAGGGAGTCCCAAGGACAAAATTCATATCACAGCCAACGAAATCTCCGAGAAAAACAAAACGATGATTCTTCTGAGCATTAGGATCATGATTGAAGGATTTGATGCTGAAGTCCTGGACAGGGTCTTTGAAAGAGGATTTTACATCCAAGAGAAAGGATCACCAGGTACGAGTCTCCACTGGTGTGCCAACATTGTCAATTCATTGGGCGGCAGCCTTAAGGCCGAGAGTGAGGAGCAAAATCAAGGGCTGTGCTTTTATCTGACCCTG
>JAABTB010000273.1 GCA_011390085.1 Desulfobacula sp. | reverse complement strand
CATAATGGCCAGAATGAAAAGAGAGGCCAGCAGAAGCCCGGGAAGAATACCGGCCATAAAAAGCTTTCCAATGGATTCTTCCGTCAGTATCCCATAAATGATGAACCCGATGCTGGGCGGAATCAGGATTCCCAGAGTACCTCCGGCGGCGACACAACCCGTGGCAAGGCTGAGATCGTATCCGTATTTTCTCATTTCAGGGACAGCCACCTTGGCCATGGTGGCACCGGTGGCAAGTGAGGACCCGCAGATGGCGGCAAACCCGGAACAGGCCACGATGGTGGCCATGGCCAGCCCGCCCCTCAAATGGCCCAGCCAGTTATGAACGGCCTTGTAAATATCCTGGCTGATACCGGAAACAAAGGCAAACTGCCCCATGAGGACAAAAAGCGGGATAACGCTCATGGAATAGGATGAGCCTTCTGCCCAGGGAGACATTCCCAGAAGATTGAGCCCGGCGTCCAGGCTGACGATGAGGCTGACGCCCACAAACCCGATGAGGGCCATGGCCACGCCGATATACATCCTGAAGGCAAGGAAGACAAACAACAGTAAAATCCCGACAACCCCTATCATTTCAGTGCTCATAGACGACTCTCTTCCCTTAATTTTTTAAAAATGATTCTGAGGACATCCCTGACCAGTTCAATGCACATGATCCCGCACCCAAAGGCCAGAAAAAAAACAAAGGGGTATTCCGGAACCGGCAGATTCATGGGACTATCCCCGGTTGCCATACTTTCCATAGCTTTTTCAAACCCCTTCCAGGTCACAAGGATCATTAGGATGAGAGAAACCGAATAATTAAACAGGTCAATGAGAGCCTGGACTTTTTTGGGAAAGGCATTGACAAAAATATCCACATTCACGTGGGATTTCTGGGATTGGGCATGCCCGATAAAAGCAAAAATCAGGATGACGATCAGGTACCGTGTAATTTCAAAAGAGCCCAGGATGGGCTTATTAAAGGCGTGCCGCATGAAAACATCCACAACCGTCAGACCCATCATCAAAAAGAGCGCCAGGCAACCGAGCCTTGCCAGGACATAACTGAAAATGCCCATTGTATTGACTAAATTTCTAATATTCATATGGCCTCAAGATTTTTTCCATGATTTATCGCAGGATCTTCCTTGTTCCGGAACATCAGGGGGGAATGAATTCCACCCCTGATGTTTCAGATTATTTTTCTTGGATACCGCCACAAGAAGGATACAAGAAATTGTAATTATTTTTCTTCAATAAACCCAAGTGCCGTCTTCAGGATCGCTTTTCCGGGCAACCCCTTTGCTTCCATTTCCGATGCCCATTCTTCTCTCAGGGGAAAGGTGGACTCTTTCATTTTTGCATATTCGGCAGGATCAAGGATGATTTCCTCGGTCCCTTTGGCCAGGGTCATTTCCCTGAAGGGTTTCTCGGCATCATCAAAGGCTTTGCCTGCAGCCTTGGACATCTCCAAACCCGTGGTACTTTCCAAAAGGGCTTTCACATCGTCCGGAAGACCCTCCCACACTCTTTTATTGATCACAATCATCATGGGCATGGTATACAGGTCCGCCACCGTGGTGAATTTTGTAATCTCATTGAGTTTAAAAACGCCCATGCCTTCCCACACCAGAACCGTTCCATCCAGTACGCCGAGCTGCAAAGACTGATAGGTTTCGGTGATGGGCTGAGCAACGGGTACGGCTCCCCAGAGGCTAAGGGCCTTACTGATGGAGGGATTTGCCGTTCTCATTTTTATCCCTTTGAAATCCGCCATGCTGCGAATGGGTTTACTGACCGTATGAAAATGGCCGCCCGGATGGCCGAACAAGGCTAAAACCTTGACCTTGCTGTATTCTTCCTGGTATTTGGGTTCCTGCTGAAAGGTTTTCCACATGGCTTCGGACACCTTTTCGCCGGACGGCACCATAAAGGGAAGGGAAAACACGGTGGTCAGCGGAAACCGGCCGGGAGTGTAATCGGCCAGATGATAGCTCAGATCGGCAATGCCCTTTTCAGCCAGGTCGAATTGTTCCGGTGCCTTCCCCAGGGCGCCGGCCGGAAACAATTTAATGCTGACCTTGCCTTCGCCGGCTTTGTTGATCTGTTCGATCCAGGGGACAATAATCTTGCCTGTAATGGTCTGTTGTACAGGGAAACCGCTTGAGAATCTGAGTTCAATGGGTTTGGCAAATGCCGTGGAAAGAGATAAACAGAAAATCCCTGACAGAACAATTAAAAAAAGACTCTTTGCTGAAACACGCTTCATGTTCATACCTCCAAATTGTTGTGGTTAATCCGATTAATGCCGGCCCGGTAAACGGGTCTCCCCGGCCTGTTATCTTCCTCCAAAGGAGGTATCGGAAATGTTTATTGCTGCACTGCACAAATCCATAATAGAGGCCATTTTCCCCATGGTAACGGGTAAAAAGCCGATTATGAAAAATTCTGCAGAGTTTAACTGACCTTTATAAAAATCAGCCTCTTTTCCCTCAACACCTTTTTCCAGTTTCTTTTCTGCAATGGCCGACCGCCACAAGAGCATCCAGGCCATAATCACATCCCCGGTTGCCTCAAGGAAAAGATTGGCAAAGGAATAGGCTCTCAGAACAGCCTCTCCCCGAACCGATTCATCCATTTTTTCAGCAACCCGGCAAAGCATTTTCACCGCTGTTTCAACCCTCCCGGAAAGATCAGATAATGAATTTATCATTTGCGCTTCGGCAAGGGTCGTTTTTATTTCATTCATGAGATCAAGAAATAATCCCATATTTTTCATCTGAAGTTTCCGGCCCAGAAGATCCATGGCCTGTATCCCGTTGGTGCCCTCATAAATGGTCGTGATCCTCACATCCCTCAGGAGCTGCTCCACCGGGAATTCCGACGTATACCCATATCCGCCGAATACCTGGATGGCCAGATTGCAGACATCCACGGCCCTTTCCGTTACATAGCCTTTGCCAACCGGGGTAAGGATTTCGATGAGGTTCTGGTATCTTTCCTTTTCCCTGCCGGCCTCGCTTACCCTTTTTTGATCTTCCAGGTGTGCGATATAGCATAAAAGGCTTCGCATCCCTTCGGTATAGGATTTCATGGTCAGGAGCATGCGCCGGACATCGGGATGGTTGATGATGGCCACCGATGCCCTGTCCTTTCCGGACAGGGGCGGACCCTGGACCCGCTGCCGGGCATAATCCAGGGCATAAAGATAGGCGGATGAAGCACAGGAAAGGGCCTGGGCCCCCACCATGAGACGGGCCTCGTTCATCATGAGAAACATCATGGAAAGGCCTTTGTTCTCTTCCCCCACAAGGGTTCCGATACATTTTCCCCTGCCCCCCAGGGCCATGGAACAGGTCGGGCTGCCGTGGAGCCCCATTTTTTCCTCAATGCCGGTACAGACCATATCATTTCGCTCGCCAAGACTGCCTTCGGCATTGACATGGAATTTGGGGACGACGAACAGGGATATCCCCCGGCTGCCTTCCGGCGAACCCGCGATCCTTGCCAGCACGAGATGGATGATATTCTCCGTCATATCGTGGTCACCGCCGCTGATAAAGATCTTGTTCCCGGTCAGGGAATAAGTTCCGTCGGCGTTTTTTTCGGCCGATGTGGACAGATCTCCCAGGTTTGATCCGCATTCGGATTCCGTCAGCGCCATGGTGCCGCTCCATCGGCCCGTATATATGTTTTCAAGATAGCATTTTTTCTGCGTGTCCGAACCGAATTGCTCAATGATCCGGCCTGCTCCCTGGTTCAGGCCTGCCACCATCAGGAGGGACATATTGGCGCCGATGAGGTAATTCTGGGCCATGACATGGAGGGAATGGGGCATACCCTGGCCCCCCCATTCCGGGTTTTGGCAGGGG
>JAABTB010000272.1 GCA_011390085.1 Desulfobacula sp. | reverse complement strand
TGGATAAGGCCCGGTTCGGTTTTCGCATGGGGCCGGGCAAAATAGAAGACCACATGGTCCATGACGGGCTCTGGGATGTGATCAATGATTTTCATATGGGCATGTCCAATGAGCTGAGCTGTGAAAAATGGGAGGTATCCAGGCTGGACCAGGATCAGTTTGCGGCTGAATCCTATAAACGGGCCTTGGCCGCTATTGCTTCGGGCCGGTTCAAAGAGGAAATCGTTCCCGTCCAGGTGCCCCAGAGAAAAGGGGAGCCCAAACTGTTCAACACGGACGAATGCCCCCAGGAAACCAGTTTTGAAGCCCTTTCCAAGATGAAACCCGCCTTTAAAAAAGACGGTGTGGGAACCGCCGGGAACGCTTCCATCATCAGCGACGGGGCCTCGGCCCTGGTTATCATGAGCGAAAAAAAGGCCAGGGAACTGGGGTGTACTATCCTTGCATCCATTGGCGCCCAGGCCTCTTACGGCATTGATATGAAATACGTGCTCATGGCGCCCATCTATGCCATCCCCAAGGTCTTGAAAAAACAGGGGCTTTCCATTTCAGACATTGATCTTTTTGAAATCAACGAGGCCTTTTCCGGCAGCTCTGCCGGCATCAACAAGGTGCTTGAACTTGATCCGGAAAAGGTCAACGTCAACGGCGGCAGCGTGGCCCTGGGTCATCCCATCGGTGCCAGCGGGGCCAGGGTCCTGACCACCCTGATCCATGAGATGATCAAGCGGGATGTGAAAAACGGTCTTGCCTCTCTTTGCCTGGGCGGTGGAGAAGCTGTTGCACTTGTCGTCAACAGGTGATATGACGGATAACTGCCAATAGAGGCGAATTGAATATGACTATTTCTGAAAACCGTCAATAAGGAGGAAGACATGGAAGTGAAACGATTCGGAGTGATCGGGTCCGGCCAGATGGGCAACGGCATTGCCCAGGTTGCAGCAGCAGCCGGCCTTGAAATATTAATGAGTGATATCAAACAGGAATTCTGCGACAAGGGCGTTGGCACCATATCCAAAAACCTGGACCGCATGGTGAAAAAGGACAAAATGTCCGAAGCCGATATGAAGGCCATCCTGGGCCGGATCAAAACCACCACGGATTTAAAGGATATGGGGTCTGTGGATTTTGTGGTGGAGGCCGCCGTGGAAAGGGAAGACCTGAAATTCAAAATTTTTGAAGATCTGGATAAAATCTGTCCGCCCCAGGTCATCCTGTCCACCAATACCTCTTCCATCCCCATCGGCAGAATTGCCGCCAGAACCTCCCGGCCGGACAAGGTCATCGGCATGCATTTCATGAACCCGGTGCCGGTCATGAAGCTGGTGGAAGTCATCAAGGGCCTGGCCACATCCAAGGAAACCTTTGATCTTACCTGGCAGCTCTGTGAAAAATTTGGAAAAACCCCGGCTGAAGCCAATGATTTCCCCGGCTTTATCGCCAACCGGATCCTTTTGCCCATGATCAATGAGGCCATATTCTGTCTCTACCACGGCGTGGGAAAACCCGAAGACATTGATACGGTCATGCGGCTGGGCGCCAACCACCCCATGGGACCCTTGGCCCTGGCCGACCTCATCGGTCTGGACACCTGCCTGGCCATCATGGAAACCCTGTATAACGGGTTCAAGGATTCCAAATACAGACCCTGCCCGCTCCTTCGAAAATATGTAGAAGCCGGCTGGCTGGGAAGAAAAACCGGAAAAGGGTTTTACGATTATAAATAATCGCTAAACCCATCATTCATTCAGGATTCAGCCGGGGCAGGGTATATGCCCGGCCCCGGCTTATTTTAATATCTGCAACGGGGGGTGACCGATGACCCAATATAACCGGAGCATGCCTGAATTCGAGCAGCAGGCAAGGATATCGGCCTTTCAGCAACGGCTTGAAAACAGACGTGTTGACGGGGCCCTGATCCTGCAGAAGGCCGATATGTTCTATTATTCCGGCACGGCCCAGCAGGGCTGGCTCTATATCCCGGCCGAGGGAAAGCCCCTGCTCATGGTCTTCAAGGATTTTGACCGGGCCGGGGCAGAGTCCGGGCTGGAACAGGTGATATCCCTTGTCAGCCCCAGGGACATCCCAAACGCCCTGGCCGAATTTGGCTGCAAGGCGCCCAAGATTCTGGGTCTTGAACTGGATGTGATCTCCGCCAACCAGTATCTTTTATTTCAGAAAATTTTTCCCGGCTCAAAACTCATGGACATTTCCCTGGAGATCCGGCTTCAGCGGGCCGTCAAATCCCGATATGAGATCGCCCTCATGCGGGAAAGTTCCCGGATGGCCGACAAGGTGGCGGCAAAAGTGCCGGAGCTGCTCCGGGAAGGGCAGACGGAGATCGAATTCGCAGGCCTTCTGGAAGCCTATGCCCGGAGCCTGGGGCACCAGGGTCTCATCCGGATGCGCATGTGGGACAATGATCTTTTTTACGGCCATATCATGGCAGGACCGGGGGCTGCCGTGCCCTCTTCCTTTGCCTCCCCCACGGGCGGCCTGGGCGTCAATCCCAGCATTGCCCAGGGGCCGGGTTTTAATATCATCCGACGCAATGAACCTGTTCTTGTGGATTATGTGTTTGTGCTGAACGGCTATACCAGCGATCATACCCGGATTTTTTGTATGGGCAAGCTTCCGGACGATCTCTTAAGGGCCCACGAAGCCATGCTGGAGATCCAGGAGCGGGTCAAACGGGAAGCCCTTCCCGGAAGCATTACCGGGGATATTTATCAGATGATGATGTCCGAGGCCGAGACCAGGGGCTATAAAGACACGTTCATGGGGGCCGGGGACAGAAGAATCCGGTTCACCGGCCACGGCATCGGCCTTGAGCTGGATGAATTCCCTTTCATCGCCCAGGGCCAGACCCTGATCCTTGAAAAAGGCATGGTCATCGCCCTGGAACCCAAGGTGGTCATGCCGGGCAAAGGCGTGGTCGGCATTGAAAATACCCTGCTGGTCACGGACCAGGGCCTGGAATCCCTGACCGTCTATGATGATGAGATTACGCTTTTATAATCGAAAGGAGACGCAATGAACCAGGACCTTATCCGTTTATATGACCGATACATTGAGGAAGGGATGGATCGCCGGGAATTTTTAGAGAAACTGGCGCTTCTGGCGGGCGGAACCGCTTCTGCACTGGCCCTCTTGCCCCTGTTGGGGTATGACCAGGCCCAGGCAGAAACCATACCCCGCGATGACCCGCGCCTGGATGCGGATTATCTGGATTATCCCGGTAAAACCGGCAAGATCAGGGCCTATTGGGCCGGGGAAAAAGCCGGGATCAAAAAGCCCGGGGTCATTGTTATCCATGAAAACCGGGGGTTGAATCCCCATATTGAAGACATCACCCGGAGGATGGCCCTTGAAGGATTTAACGCCCTGGCTCCGGATGCCTTATCGCCTCTGGGAGGCACCCCTGCCGACCCGGATGAAGCCCGGGATCTCATCGGAAAGCTGGACAGCGGGCAGACCGTGAACAATTTCATTGCTGCGGTTCAGTATTTAGCCACCCACCCAAAGACAACTGGCCGGGTAGGGGTTGTCGGCTTTTGCTGGGGCGGCGCCATGGCCAATCAACTGGCGGTGCGTACCCAGGACATCCAGGCTGCAGTTCCTTTTTACGGAATGCCGCCCGACCTCACCGAGGTGCCAAAGATCAAAGCGGCCCTGCTGCTTCATTATGCCGGTCTTGACGAGCGGATCAACAAGGCTGTCCCCGACTACGAGGCAGCCCTGAAAGCATCTCGCATTGACTACAAACTATATATATACGAGGGGGCAAATCATGCCTTTCTCAATGATACCAATGCCTCCCGATATCATCCACAGGCGGCGGACCTGGCCTGGAAGCGGACC
>JAABTB010000271.1 GCA_011390085.1 Desulfobacula sp. | reverse complement strand
GGCCGGAATCATTTCACACCTTTTCCCTAGGGCACTTCGACGGAATCAAAAAGGGTCCGGACGATATCCTCGCAGGACACCTCTTCGGCCTCGGCTTCAAAGCTCAGAATAATCCTGTGCCTCAATACGTCGGGGCCCACCTGCTTGATGTCCTGGGGGGTCACATAGCCCCGGCCCGCTAAAAAGGCATTGACCCGGGCCGCCCTGGCCAGGAAGATGGAAGCCCTGGGCGAGGCCCCGTACTGGATATAACCGGCCGTGTCCATGCCGTAGGCCTTGGGGTCACGGGTAGCGGATACCAGGTTCACGATATACTCTTTTAATTTTTCATCCACATAAATCTCATCCATAAGCTTGCTCATGGCCGAAAGCTCATCGCAGTTGATGACCGGGGATATGGATTCAGGCCCTGAAAAACCGATCTTTTTCAGGATCTCCAGTTCCTGGGCCTTGTCCGGATAATCCACGAGAACTTTCAGCATAAACCGGTCCACCTGGGCTTCGGGAAGGGGATAGGTGCCTTCCTGCTCAATGGGATTCTGGGTGGCCAGGACCAGAAAGGGAGACGGCAGGGCAAAGGTTTCATCCCCGATGGTGACCTGCTTTTCCTCCATGGCCTCAAGAAGGGCGGACTGGACCTTGGAAGGGGCACGGTTGATTTCATCGGCCAGGATGATATTATTAAACAGGGGGCCCTTCCGCGTGACAAAATCCCCGGTTTTGGGGCGGTAGATTTCTGTGCCCGTGAGGTCGGCGGGCAGAAGGTCCGGAGTAAACTGGATGCGCTTGAATCGGGCCTGAACCGCCGATGCAAGAGCCTTCACCGCCCTTGTCTTGGCCAGCCCCGGAACGCCTTCGATGAGAACATGCCCCCCGGTCAAGAGCCCTGTCAAGAGGCTGTCGATCAATTTTTCCTGGCCCACAAGCTGTTTGGATATTTCTTTTCGAATGCTGCTGATGAGCAACTGATGTTGCTCAATGGCTTCTTTGATCTGTTCCGTCATGATATATGTCCGCCTCCTTACCTTGATTCACGATGACGCGACTGGTCACAGGATTTTTGTACAACTATAGTAAGGATTTCCAAGCTGTCAAGAAAGGATAGCGGTAAAGGAGACCCTTTATCCTTCAGGGCTTGATCAGTTGATCCGTATAAAGGGAAGAGGTTACTTTGACCAGTTTGTGAATATGATCCCGGACCGCTTTTTTATTCTTCAGGGGATCATTTCTAAAGGTCATCAATATCCCGGCAAGGGAGGCGATGAAGGAATGGGCATACAATCTGACATTTTCCTGTTTTGCTCCGTTTTTGATGAGGAGCTGTTCAAAAAGATCGAAAAAAATCTTGGTCACGGAATCAAACCGGCCCATGACCGGATTTGTCAAATCGTTCTTCAGCATGAGATAGGTCATCATCTGGAAGGTGGATTCATTTTCAATGAGAAGATCCACAAAGGCCAGGGCAAACTCTTCGATATTGGCCGGTTCTTCCTTCTGGACCATGTCCTTGAAGGCTTTGCTGGCCCTGTCGATTTCCTGGATAAAGGCTTCATGGAACAATTCCGCCTGGCTTGCAAAATACCGGTATATGGTTGCGGGTGAAATCCCGGCTTCTTCGGCAACCTCCCGCATGCCCACCTCATAGAACGGTTTTTGGGCAAAAAGGGTCAGAGAAGAGTCAACAACGATCTGTTTTCTGGTTTCCTTTTCCTTTTCTTTCAACTCTGCAAATTTTGATTCGGCCACGGTCTTCCACCCTTTCCTGTGCATTTATGGGTCCAGTAAGATTACCCTGACTTATCATTTGTTTTTTCTTCTGACAAGGTAAAAAATCCAAAGAAAAAATCCAAATATTGACGATTCCGGATCAAATTGATATAAGCCGGCATATCGGATAAAAAAAGGGATGGTATGGAAACAATTGTAAACAGAGATAAATTTGATTTTGAAATCGGGTATTTGACCAAAAGCCCCTGCCTGAGCTGCAAGAACAGGTCCGAGCTGCCCATATGCCATTCCGAATGCCTGATCCTGGACAAAATCCAGACCCTGCTGGCCCGGGGAATTTCGTCCCAGGCCTCTTCCTATGAGAGTTAACGGGTTTTGACGGCTATTCTTTTTTCTGAGACTTCCCCTGCCCTTGTCAAAAAACACCTGAGCCCGGATCTTTATCAGCGGCTCCGGCATCTTAAAACCCATTCCGGTTTTACCCTTGAAAAGGCCATCCGTTCAGGCATCCGGAATCCGGACAGCAGCATCGGCATCTATGCCGGGGATGCCGAGTCCTACCAGGTCTTTTCGCCGGTCTTTGATCCCATTATTCACGAATATCACCATTTCCCAGAGGGCGAAGCCCATGTATCGGATTTCACAGTGCCGGATCTGCCCCTGATGGACCCGGAAGGGAAATACATCCTTTCCACCCGGATCAGGGTGGCCCGGAATCTAAAGGATTACGAATTTTCCCCCCAAATCTCCCTATCGCACCGAAAGAAACTGGAAGAAACCGTCATAAAGGCCATGGGCGAGTTGAAAGAGGACCTTGGCGGGGAATATATGAGCTTGAAAAATATTGAAACGAATCCGGGCCAACCGATCAAAAGAGATATCCTTGTCTTTACAAAGGGGGACCGATTCCAGGATGCGGCCGGCATCAATTCCGATTTTCCGGAAGGCCGGGGCGTGTTTTATTCCCTGGACCGGCAGCTCATGGTCTGGGTTAATGAAGAAGACCATTTAAGAATCATGAGCCTGGAACGGTCATCGGATCTTTCAGCCGTCTTTCGACGGCTTGGCCGGGCCCTTCAGGTACTGGAAACCCGATTGGATTTCGCCTGGGACAAAACCTACGGATACCTCACCTCCTGCCCCACCAATCTCGGCACGGCCATGAGGGCCGGGGTCCATATCCGGCTTGAAAAACTGGACCGGAACAGAGAAATCCTCAACACGCTGGCCCGGGAATACCATCTCCAGATCCGGGGAACCCGGGGCGAAAAAACAAAAGTCGAAGAGGCCGTCTTTGACGTCAGCAATTCCCGGAGACTCGGCATCACCGAAACAGCCATCATCCAAAACCTTCACAAAGGGATTGCAGCCCTAATCAAAGCCGAAGAAAACCTCTAACAGGTTTTTCAGGCACGAACAGGATCATGCCCTGGACATATATTTCCGGGTTTCCGTGTTGACCTTGACCATTTCCCCGGTTTCAAGATATTCCGGGATCAGGATTTCAACCCCGTTGGAAAGGGTTGCGGGCTTGGTCCTGGCCGTGGCGCTGGCCGTTTTGACACCAGGGGCCGTTTCCCGGATTTCAAACACAAGGGTGGTCGGAATTTCAAGGGCCACCATGTTGTCGTCGATGAAGAGGCCCACAAGGCCTTCCATGCCGTCTGTGAGCCAGACCAGGTCGTCTTCGATGACATCGCCTGAGATCATATACTGTGCATATTCCATGCCGTCCATGAAAACATGGAAATCCCCGTCCGGATACAGATACTGAACAGGTTTCCGCTGCAGGACCACCTCATTTAAAGGATCATTTCCCTTATAGCTGTCTTCATATTTCTGTTTGGTCCGGATATGGGTGAACCTGACCTTGTATAAGGTGACCGCCCCCCTTGCCGAAGGGCTTCTGACATCAATATGTTTCACCACGTATACCTCGTTGTTGATTTCAACAACATTCCCTTTTTTTAAATCACAGGCCTTCAGCATATTTTTATAAACTCCTGAGCATCAAATTTTTTATTCCAAAAAAGCAGGGTATTCATATCATTTAAAAGAAAAATTTAAAAGCCCCTTTGATGCCGAAATCAATCCACAATCAAGAGTTTTACCCCGTTTTTTGTATGGGACCTGTGG
>JAABTB010000270.1 GCA_011390085.1 Desulfobacula sp. | reverse complement strand
ACGGCGGCCCTTGTGTTGACCCTCATGTGCGTCACTTTTATCGGGGAGGGCATCCGGGAAGCCTTTGATCCCCGCCGCCACACCACCTATGAATAGAGATGGTCGATCAATACACTTTCCGGGTGGAAAAGCCCTTACCCAGAACGTTGAAGGTGTTTTCCGTGATTAAAAAAGCGTCCGGGTCAATTTTAAAGGCAATTTCCTCAACCCGCTTGATCTGATAATTATTGACCACGGTCAGGATGATCTCTTTTTCGTCTCCGGTATAGGCCCCGGCCCCTTTGATCAGGGTGGCGCCCCGCTTAAGTTGTTTAATAATTTCGTTCACAATCTTTCTCGGGCTGTTGGAAATGATAAAAATCATTTTTCTCTGGTTGAACAGGGTCATGAAATATTCCAGAACCTGGGAGGTGATATAGCTCATGGCCATGGAATACAGGATCATATCGGTCTCAAGCAGACCGAAACTGAGTAAAAACAGGACAAAATTAAAACAGAAATTATAGCTTCCGATACGGACCCCGTATTTCTGGTTCAGAATGACGGAGATGATATCATTGCCCCCGGCAGACCCCAGGGACCGGAAGATGATGCCGGACCCGGCCCCGATAATGGTTCCTCCGGCAATGGCGGCCAGCATCAGGTCCTTGACCGGCATTTCAAAGGGGATCAGGTCCATGACAAGGGTAAGAACAATGGTCCCGTAAAGACTGTAAAATAAAAATCTTCGGCTGATGAAAACCCATCCGGCAATGAAAACAGGGATGTTTAAAATAAAATACCAGATACCGGGGGTAAGGAATTGGGTATGGTAGTAGATCAGTATCCCGGCCCCTGAAAAACCGCCGGTGATCATTCCGTGGGGGATCACAATGGCTTTAAGGCCGATACCGATAATAATGCTGCCGATGGTAATCAAAAATAAATTCCATGGAATGGAATAGCTCATTTTCTGAAATTTCATGGGAAATACCTCAATTTTTTCAAAAGTTCCAGGTCATATTAAAGTTGGATATTAAACCAAAGTTTTTTTAAAAGCGACTGAAAATAATTCTATTCAGAATTCTGTTATCCATGGTATCATCACCATGATATTCAACCGGCTATTAAAATCATGAATAAAAGAGGAAAAACCATGGGAAATCAAGACTATAGTTTATACAGCGGAGGACTTAAAGGCGCCGAAGAAGCATTTGGAGAATGTGCTGAAAAATTCGGAATCAAAGAAATCAATTTTTCCTTTGAAGGCCATACCCCTTCCAGAAATAAGAATATTACCCTGCTCAGCGATGCGGAATTGAACAAAGGCAATATCAGCATGGAAATTGTATCGGTCCGGATGGGACGGCGGTATGCCCAGGCCGATAAAATCCGGAAGGTCTTTCAGACCATTTTTCATATGGTCAATAAAGGCTATCAGGTTTTTGCCGTGGGCTTTATCCAGGCCGACGGAACCGTTAAGGGCGGAACGGGCTGGGGAGTTGAGCTGGCCAAATTCTTCAACCGGCCGGTCAGTGTTTTTGATCAGGAGTCCAATCAATGGTATGCCTGGAAACAGGGAGAATGGGTTCAGGAGATACCGTCAATTACCCATAAAACCTTTTGCGGCACAGGCACCCGTCACCTTTCCGATCAAGGCAAAACAGCCATCGAAGATCTTTTCAACCGGTCCTTTGCCTAAATATCCGACGCTCAGCCTCTCCGGAGCAGGTCCGGGGAGGCTGAGCATCTTTCCGGGAAAAAGCGCCGTTGCAATTCTCAACGCCGTGTTTTTATCCTGCAATACCGGCCTAACCTGTTGTAATTCAACCCTATTCAAGGCTTTCCATGTCTCTGCATTTCAAATTGAAACAGGATTGAGCTCTTTATAAATGATCCGTCCTGTTTCAGCCGGTGCTGCAAATTTTCTTTCCGGATGTATTGTCTAATATTTCGGTCTGTTAACCGTTTCCCTCTCCCATTGGTACGCTATATGCTATTCCATGTTTTAAACCTTCAACAGATATGAAAAAGGAGAGACTCATGAACATCGGACTGTTAAAAACATTGGAAAATCTTATGGTAGCCGTTACTTTTGCTGAAAAGGGCGATCATGAATATGCCCTATGGGTGATGAAGCCGGATACCAACCGGAAAAATCATAAAAATTCCAGGAAAGACCTCAACCGCCAGGCGGAAAACCGGCCCCGGATGCAGTTATAATTGCGTCGATAAGAGGTAAGACATATGAAACAAGTCCTGCTGGCAATTGATGGTAATATTCCCACGGATTCGGTTTTTCAATATGCTGTGGGACTTTGCAGAAGAATCCAGGCAGACCTGAATATTCTTCAGTTTGTGAAAGAGGAACGCCTCACCCGATGCCTCTCGGCCACTAAAAAAAAGGTGGGGCGCCTGGGCAAACTGCTCGAAGATTCATTTGCAGAGGTTGCCTTTGCAGAAGAGGGCTTGCCCGGGATGGGGACAGAATTTTCGCCCCGGGTATCGGATTCCTTAAATGAGCTGATCAAGGCCGGCCATGCCCGGGTGGTGCTTGAAGTGACCGCCAGCAACAGCAGTCTTGAAAAAGATCTGCCCCATTATATTGAGGATCATCAGGATATTGTGTTGGCGATTTTTGATCCCTCAACAGATCAACCGGGCAGGGCAGGGCATTCCCTTTCGACCATTGAAACCATAAAAAAGAAACTGCGGATTCCTCTTGTGGTTGTGAAAACTTCACCAGGCGATCCGAAACCCGCCCCTTAAGGGTGCTGGTTTCCGACAGCTTAGGCCTCTTTCAGAACCAGCTCCAGAATTTCGTCCAGTTCGCCGGCCGTGATGATATGAATATCTTTTCTAAGATCATCGGGAAGCGTTGACAGTTCTCCCTTGTTCTTTAAAGGGAAAATAACGGTCTTGATCCCGGCCATTTTTGCAGCCAGAAGCTTTTCCTTTATACCGCCCACAGGAAGAATTCTTCCGCTTAAGGTCAGTTCCCCGGTCATGGCCGTATCTCTTCTGCAGGGCCTGCCCTTGAGCAGCGACAAGAGCGAGACGGCAATGGTGAGGCCTGCCGATGGGCCGTCTTTGGGAATGGCGCCGGCCGGGACATGGATATGAATATCCTGCTGGTGGAAGAAATCCTCGGCGAGTCCGAAGGTTTGGGTATTGCTCCGGATATAACTCAAGGCGGCCTGGGCTGATTCCTTCATGACATCCCCCAGGGACCCGGTCAAAATCAGCCGGTTGGTGCCCATCATTTTAGTGGCTTCCACAAAGATGATTTCACCCCCGGTTTCAGTCCAGGCAAGACCGGTTGAGCACCCTATCCTGTCCTTGGCGCCTGCAATTTCAAAATGGTACTGGCTTGGACCCAGTAGTTCTTCCACAGCTTTTGGCGTGATCTCCAGAGCATCCGGATCTATGGTGTTTTTCCCGAGTTTCCGGGTAATTTTTCTGCAGACAGAAAAAATTTTTCTTTCAAATTCCCTGAGCCCCGCCTCCCGGGTATGTTCCCGGATCATCTTTCGAAGCGCTTCTTCGGTGAATTTCAGGGAAAACCGGGTCAGACCCGAATCCTCGATGGCCTTTGGGATCAAATGCCTTTCTGCAATATGAACCTTTTCATCCACCGTATATCCGGACATGGAAATGACTTCGAACCGGTCGAGAAGGGGCCGGGGGATCCTGCTGACGGTATTGGCCGTTGCTATGAACATAACCCTGGAAAGATCATAGGGGACATCCAGATAATGATCAATGAACTGGGAGTTCTGCTGGGGATCAAGGACTTCAAGCAGGGCCGAGGCCGGGTCCCCCTTAAAATCCTGGCCGATTTTATCGATTTCATCCAGCATGAAGACCGGGTTGCCGGATTCCACGCGCC
>JAABTB010000269.1 GCA_011390085.1 Desulfobacula sp. | reverse complement strand
CCGGGATTATCAATTTTAAAACCCATATGAACCTTGTGGGCATTCAGAATGTTCCTCTGGGGAATATTGCCCTGCTTTGTCAGAGCGGGAATATGGCCCTGACCTTGATTACGGAGGCCATGGTTCGCCGCCATGAGGGATTTACCTATTATGTGGGCGTCGGCAATGAATCCGATGTTAAATTCCATGAATATCTTGAATTTTTTAGAAATGATCCGGATACAAAAGCGATTCTAATGTATGTTGAAGGCATGAGTGAAGGTCGTAAATTCCTTCAGGAAGCTTATCTGACAAGCATTGAAAAGCCGATCATCCTTTTGAAAAGCGGGAGGTCTGCCAAAGGTAAAAAATCAGCCGGTTCACATACCGGATCCCTGGCCGGGATGAACGAGGTATCAAAGCGGGCCTTTGAACGTGCCGGAATCATTGTGATCGAAAATTCCGATGAATTGTTTCCAGTGGCCGAGACCCTTTCCAGTCAGCCACCCATAAAAAATAACAATATCGCCGTATTGGCCGATGGGGGCGGGCATGCCACCATTGCCGCCGATCTTTTGTCCGATTACGGTATTGGTCTTCCCGAACTGTCAACAATCACCCAGTACAAATTAAAAAAGATATTACCGGAATCTGCTTCTGTTGCAAACCCTGTGGATGTGGCCGGCGGAACGGATGCGGATCCAAACCTGTTTGCCGATTGCGCTAAAATTATTTTAAAGGACCCGAATGTGGGCGGACTTTTGGTGGTGGGACTTTTCGGGGGATACGGAATTCGGTTTGACAAAAGCCTTTCCTTTGGAGAAGAGGCCGCTGCCCACCGACTCGGTGCCATGGCCAAAAAAAAGAATAAGCCTATTTTTGTACATTCTCTCTATAATACCCATCCTTCCCATTCCCTGGATCTTTTACGCCATTATGATATCCCTGTCCATGATTCTCTGGATATCGCCTGCAAATGTATGGCCTCGCTCTGCAAATATGGAGAATATTTAAAGTCCTATCATATTAAGACCAATTTTGTTTTTAACTGGCGGACCAAGGCCTTAAGAGAAGGAACCCGGATCATTGAAACTGCAAGAAAGGATGGAAGACGGGTTCTTCTTGAGCATGAAGCCAAAGAATTGATTCTGCTGCACGGGGCCAGGACCAATCCGGGCCGGATGGCCCAAAATGAAGATGAAGCCTGGCAGGAGGCATCTCATTTCAACGGAAATATTGTCTTGAAAATTGTTTCTCCTGATATCCTTCATAAAAGCGATGCCCGCGGGGTCATTTTAGACCTTGTTTCCGAGGAGGAGATTCGAAACGGATACCGGGAGATCATGTCAAATGCCCTGGCCTATAAACCCGATGCAGATATCCGGGGAGTACTGGTCAGCCCCATGGAGAAAAAAGGACTTGAAATTATCATCGGAACCAAGGTAGATGATCAATTCGGCCCGGTCATCATGTATGGCCTTGGGGGTATCATGGTTGAAATTATGAAGGACGTAACCTTCTGGGTATTGCCCGTTTCTCCCGTATCCTCTCGGAAAATGATAGAAGATACCCGGTCTTCGGTCCTCTTGAATGGGGTAAGAGGCCAACCCGGATATGATAAGAAATCCTTGCAAAAGCTGATTTCCATATGCTCCGAGCTGATAGAAGCCTACCCTGAAATCGAGGAAATGGATTTAAATCCGGTTATGTTGTATCATCAGGGGCTGAGTATTGTAGATGCAAGAATCATATTAACACCATAACGGGTTGCAAGGTCTGGTTCAACGGCTTTATCATCCGGACAGACTCGTTTATCCTCTGGTCTGTCAGAAAAGGGAAACCTTCAAATGACCAGGCTGCCTATTATGGCAGCTTCTGCGCCATTGAACCGGTAAGCTGAATTATTCAGCCTTATGCCAGGTCTGGGTTCTGAAGAAAAAGGCAATATATCCCCTGACCATGAGTTTCCCATCTTCAACCCACATTTTACAGGTGTAAATTTTGCCTTCCTTGGGGTCAAGGATGGTACCGCCGCTGTATTCCCCATTGTTTTTAGTCAATTCCTGGACAATGACCATTCCCTTTGTGGGCTGGTCTTTCCGGGGGTCGTCGGCCGGGCATTTATCGCAGGTAGGATCAGGATTATCTCCTTCTTTGATAAAAAGTTCTTTGATCTGGCCGTAAAATTTCCCATTTTTTTCATAGATTTCAACAATGGATTTGGGTTCGCCTGTCTTATCATCAATGGTTTTCCATTTTCCGACAATGGACGTGTCATCGGCAAGAAGCAGACCGGCGGACAAAAAACAGAAAACGACATAGAAAACACAAAGCTTGAGGACTTTTTTCATGATGGATCTCCAATAATTAAAATTAAAAGAAAAAAACATTGTTAATCTTCTTATCCTCATGCTTTTTCAGAGTCAAGAAAAATCAGATTACATTCGTAATAAGCAGGATACAAAATCCGGGGGGTTCCCGGTTAAGCGTTATAGGTTTTCATGTTTAACCACCGGATGTTTTTTCAGATATTCCAGCCGGTTCAGGCCATTGATATAGGCCAGGGCGCTGGCGGTAATGATGTCGGAGTCAGACCCTTTCCCCAGGGCCATGATACCATCTTCTTCCAGGCGAACCGTCACTTCACCCTGGGCATCGGTGCCTTCTGTCAGGGCGGAAATGGTGAACCGTAAGAGTTTGGATTTTGTGCCGGTAAGCTTGGAAATAATATTGTAAACCGCATCAATGGGTCCGGTTCCTTCGGTGGCACCCTGAACCGGCCGTCCTTCAATATTCAATTGGACACTGGCCGTCGGGAAAACCGTGTTGCCGGATAAAACATGGATATACTCGAGGCAGATCACCTCCGAGCTTCTCAAGACGCCTTCATTGATGAGGGCTTCGATGTCTTCGTCCTGGATGCTTTTTTTCTTATCGGCGAGGCGTTTGAATTTTTCAAAGACCTTGTCCAGTTCATCCTTGGTCAGATTATAGCCCAGTTTTTGAATATGGTCGTTTAAGGCATGACGGCCGGAATGTTTTCCCAGAACCAGGTTGTTCTTGTTCAGACCTATGGTTTCAGGGTTCATGATCTCATAGGTCATGGGGTTTTTCAATACTCCGTCCTGGTGGATCCCGGCCTCATGGGCAAAGGCGTTGGCGCCCACAACGGCCCGGTTGGGCTGAACAATAATACCGGTGATCATGCTGACCAGGCGACTGGTGGGATAAATTCTCTTGGTATCAATGGTTGTGGTATGGGGAAAATAATTGGGCCGGGTATGAAGCGACATGACCACTTCCTCCAAAGATGTGTTCCCGGCCCTTTCTCCGATGCCGTTGACCGTGACCTCCACCTGCCGGGCGCCGGCCTTGACGGCCGCCAGGGTATTGGAGGTGGCCAGCCCGAGATCATTGTGGCAGTGGACACTCAATACAGCCCTATGCATATTGGGGGTGTGCGCCATGACATAGGTGACCAGTTGGGCAAATTCTTCGGGGACGGCATAGCCGACTGTATCGGGCAGGTTCACCGTAGTGGCCCCGGCATCAATGACAGCCTCAAAGACCTTGCACAGAAAATCCCGGTCCGACCGTGATCCGTCTTCGGCCGAGA
>JAABTB010000268.1 GCA_011390085.1 Desulfobacula sp. | reverse complement strand
CATTATCGGTATAGGATGCAGCCAGTTTAACGGATTTTACGGCCTGTTCCAGAACCTTATCCGGGCCCATGTTCAGTTTATATTTCATGTGCAGTTCCGAAGTGGCGATAAAGGTGTGGATTCGTGGATGGGCCGCATTTTTAATGGCTTCCCAGCCTCTTTTAATGTCCTCTTCATTGGCCCGGCAAAGGGCCGCCACCTGGGAGGTTTTCAGGGTTTCGGCAATGATTTTGACGGCCTCAAAATCCCCTTCCGAGGCGGCAGGGAAT
>JAABTB010000267.1 GCA_011390085.1 Desulfobacula sp. | reverse complement strand
CCGGTGACAAGGCCTTCCATTTCGCCTTGTTCATCATGACACCGAAAGCCAGCGAATATGATGTTGAATAGTTCTCGATCATATATTTTGTAACTTCTCCCAGTTTCCAGCCTTTATTGGATTCCACCGGATAGAGAGCACCGTCCACAACTCCTTTATGCAGCAATTCATAGGATTCATTCATGGGTTTACCCACGGGTGATCCGCCAAGGGCGCTGATGATGCTGCCGCTTGTTCCGGTTCCCCTGATTTTAAGACCCTTAACATCATCCAGGGTGACCACTTTTTTACTGACGGTATGAAGAAGGCCCGGGCCATGGGCATGAAGATACATAATCTGGGTATCGTCAAATTCTTTGGGCTGGAATTTGTTCAGGACCGCATTGGCCACCCGGGTTGCCTGGGATCCGGATTTGTACCCCATGGGAAGATCAATGGCTGAAGCGACCGGGAACCGTCCTGCCGTATAGGACAATACGGTAAGTCCGATATCCGCTATCCCGCTGATGACCCCGTCATATATCTGGGGACCTTTGGCCAGGGAACCGGCCGGAAAATATTTGATCACCACTTCGCCATTGGTTCTTTTTTCAACTTCGGCACACCAGCTCGCTGCGAGTTGGCTTTGGGTGTGGGTAGGGGGAAAGAAATCCGCATAGGTGAGTTCGGTTTTAGCAAATGCACTGAGAGTAAAAACAGCACTCAAGCAAAAGATTAAAAAAGATAGAAACATCGTTTTCTTCATTTTGTTATCTCCTGAAAATGTTAAAGGTGCCACTGGGAAATTCTTTTTTTAGCCTGGGTTTTCATTTTTTTATGCTCGCGATTCACCTCCTTTCAAAAGGATTATGAGCGTATTGAAATTTTACGGGTTGGAGGACAATGGGTGATCCGTCAAACCCAGTGTAACCAGATCGCAAAGGTTCAGCTCCATCATCTTCACGCTGGCCAGCGCTCTTTTTGAATTCCGGGACAGGGCCGGAAAAGAAGAGGCTGATGCCTCCAGCTCAATTAATAATGCTTTGACTTTAAGGATATTGTCATTGAGTTGATTCAGGTCCAAAACGGTTTTCATGGTCGGCCCTCCTTTTGTGCCGTATCTTTTTTTCTCAGGTCCTTGAACCGTTTTGCCTTGGCTTCATACCTCGGCAGACTGCCGTAATTATAATATTCGATCTGATATCCAAGATTTGTTTTCAGCCGGAGCTGATCTTTTAAACGGTTTTCGACACTGATTTGTGTGATTTCAGGCAGAAGTTCCACCTTGAGTTTGATCCGGTCCACATCCCCTTGCTTATCCACAACCACTTCGAATTCATCGCCAAGACCATCAATAGACCTGACAACTTCTTCGATGGCGGCCGGTGAGATGAGAACCCCCTTGACCTTTGTGATATCATCGGCCCGGCCGAGGACACCTCCCCGGATAAGCCTGAAGGAGCGGCCGCAGGAACAGGATTCCGAATCCCACTCGATGATATCCTTGGAGTCAAACCGGATACAGGGCTGGGCAATCCGATCCAGGGCCGTAATCACCATTTTTCCCTTCCGGCCCGGTTCTTCGATGATCTCACCCGTCTCCAGATCTTCAATCTCCACAAGAAACATGGCTTCATTCACATGCATGCCGCAAGGTTGTTTCCTGCATTCATAGGACCAGGCCCCGATTTCCGTTGCCCCGGAATGATCAAATACCTTTGCGCCCCAGGCCTCTTCCATTCTTCTTTTGGTGCTGGGAATACCGGCCCCCGGCTCTCCTGCGCAGGTGATCTTATTGATGGAAAGCGTTGCCGGATCAATACCCATCTTGCTTTTTGCCACATCCGCCATATTCAGGACGTAGGTGGGCGTGGCCATCATGGCCGTGGCCTTTAATTCCATAATTTTCAAAATCCGGGACTGGGTATCCAGAACACCTCCGGGAACCACTTCGCACCCCAGCTTTTCAGCCGCATAATGCCCGGCCCAGAAAGCCACAAAAATATTATATCCAAAGGGAAGAAAAACCCTGTCGCTGGGCCGGTACCCTTGAGCCCACAGGATAAAAGACCAGCACTCGGACCACCATTCCCAGTCCTGCCAGGTATCGGGCTGATACACCGGCTGTCCTGTGGTGCCGCTGGTCTGGCGAAAAACGGACACCTCTTCCAGGGGAACACAAAGGGCATCCCCGTAAGGAAAGGGGTCCTTATTCTGGATTTCCCGCATCATGGATTTTTCAACTTTTGGAATTTTTTTAATATCATCAAAGGAGCGGATATCGTCCGGCGTTAAACCGGCCTTGTCATACAAGGCTTTGTGGAATTTTGAACGGGTATAGGCCCAGGTGAGTATCTGTTTGAATTTTTTAAACTGTAATACTTTCAGCTTTTCCCGGGGCAATGTCTCAAGGACCGGGTTCCAGTATTCCTGATCAAGCATTTTCCTTATCCTTTTTTTGATTTAATAAAAAACTTATCCTTAATCACTACCCTGATAAACAACGCTTAACAAGAGGTATATTCCAGGGGTAAACCAGGTATAAAATATACCTGTTATTTTGAAGAAGACAAAAAAGTTCTGAGGTTGATGCTCTGGTTGGTGATCCCAATTTTCCTGCGGATGCTTTTGCGGTAGAATTCTACGGTTTTTTCGGACAAGTTTAGAATCCCTGCAATCTCTTTGGTTGTTTTTCCGAATTTGACCATATTGGCCACCTGGATTTCCGATGGGGTCAGGTTCCTAAATTCCAGGGACATCCGGTGCAGGAATGGGGAGACAATATCATGAAGCGTGGATTCCATGATGTCCAGACATCCTTTTTGCCTTTCATCCAATTCAGATTCCCGCATTTTTTCAATATAGGGAATCACCAGTTCCCTGATATTTACCAGCATTCTTTCTTCCAGAAGGGTTTTGTCTTCTTCTCTTTTCTTTAAAAGAACCCGCAGGGCCGTATTCACTTCTTCAAGGCTCTGGGTTTTATTTTCAATCTCCTTTGTCCTTTGCCGGACCCTGAGTTCCAGAAGATTTTTCTCTTTTTTCTGGGTGGAAATGTCTGTAATAACAGCAAAACTTCCCTTGAACCGGCCTTCTGCATCAAAGTAGGGGGTGGGTGTCATGATGGAATGGAGGGGTGACCCGTCCTTTTTGATCCAGACGATTTCATAGGGATCTCTTCCTCCTTTTCTTCGCTTTTCAAGCTGGTCCAGAAGAATTTTTTTATTCTCATCATCCAGGAACTGGTCCACTTTCTGACCGATGATCTCATCCCTTGACCGTCCCCACATCCGGCAAAGCATCTTATTGGCATAGGTCGTCACCTGGTGTTCATCGATTTCGCTCAACCCGTCTCCCATGGTTTCCACAAGGGTCCGGTATCGCTGCTCGCTTGTAAATAATGCGCTTTCCCTGTCGGGTCTCAGTTCTTCATTGGACATGTGCATACAAAATCATTCGATTTTTCTCCCTGCCGTTTTTTCAATAACCTCAATAATCCATCCGCCAACGGCTTTTTTGCTCACAGTGCCCGTCTGTTTTCTCACCCGCTTTAATTCAAGCTCGGCCCTGGCCATGGTTTTATGCCCCCCGGCGGAGCCGAATGCCGAAAAGGCCTCTTTGGCCGTATTGCCCGCCCCTTTTCGCAAACCGTCATTGCGGATGACAATGATGAGTTTTTTTTCATAGATTCCGGATATGATGCTCCAGTTGATCTTTGACAGGGTTAAGAAAAAATCCGCCACCACCACAAGCCCGTCAGGCTTTGAAATATTTCCGGCATGAAAAAACACCCGGTTATTGATCACCTTTCTGTGTTTAATGGCCCTTCCCAGAAAATCAAGGTCTTCTTGAGTTAAAGTCGCCCTTTCCACCTTTGTGACGATATTATTGTCCGCAAACCG
>JAABTB010000266.1 GCA_011390085.1 Desulfobacula sp. | reverse complement strand
GCAATACAAGGCCCCGCAAAAATTGACATCCATAACTTTCTTGAACACCTGGACATCTGTTTTTTCGAACAATCCCCTCTGGGTGGTCCCGGCATTATTAAACAAGATATCAATCCGGCCGAACTGGTTTAAAACTTCATCCATGGCCGCTTTACAGGAATCCTCCAGTGTAATGTCACAGGGAAGGGCAAGTATCTGAACCCCCTTTCCCGAAAACTCCTTTGCGATTTTCCCGAGAGCCTCCCTGTCCATATCCAGAATTGCGATCCCGGCGCCATGGGCTGCCAATTCCCGGCACACGGCAAGGCCGATACCCGAGGCTCCGCCGGTCACCACCGCCACCCTGCCTTTTAATCCATCCGGCTTCATTTTCAGGATACCTTTTCCATCTGACTCTTGGGCAGCTTTTTAAGATTAAAAATGGCCGCCGTCGTAAGGCCGGCGATAATATGCCAGACTCCCCACCAGGCCACCACAATAGCCATGCCGCCCAGCCCGTTGAAAAAGCTGAAGACCAGCACAAGGCCCAGAGCCGAATTCTGGATGCCCACCTCAATGCAGACGGCCCTGCTGTCTTTTTCATCCAGTCTTGCCAACCGGCCGGACCAGTATCCGATATTTAAAGCCAGGGCATTGTGGATAAAGACCGCCAGCATCACAATGCCCACATATTTGATAAAATACTGGAAATTGGCTGCCAGAGCCCCGCAGACAATGAGAATAAAAAATACCAGGGAAAATATCTTGAAGGGCTTTTTAACCTTCTGGACAAAATCAGGGCGGTACCGGCCAACGGACATCCCGATTATGAGGGGAATGCCCAGAATCAGGAATACCGTGACGAATACATCTACAGGACTCAGGCGGACCTGGGTTAAAATAGCCGCCGTGTCCGGATTCAGGCTGCCCCAGAACGACAGGTTAAAGGGTGTCATGAAGATGGCCGCCACCGTTGAGACTGCCGTCATGCTGATGGACAGGGCACTGTTGCCATTGGACAGATAGGTCATAAGGTTGGACAGGTTTCCGCCCGGACAGGCCGCCACCAGCATCATTCCCAAAGCAATGGAAGGATGGGGCTTGATGATCAGCACCAGAAGAAAGGTAAAGGCCGGCAGCAGGATAAACTGGGCCAGGAGCCCGATAAGAGGCGCCTTCGGGCTCCTGACAATTCTCATGAAATCGTCTGTTTTCAGTTCCAGGGCAACCCCCAGCATCATCAATCCAATGGCGGCATTAATAATGGTAATTCCCGTGGCATTAAAATTCAACTGAACCTGATCAATCAATACCGGTTCCATTCGTCCCCTCCTTGTTAAAAGAATTACGCCTTGTATGCGCCGACATTGGCCAGCATCATACTGGCCGGGCTCACCGTTGTCGGGTCCGTCATGACATTGATACAGCATACTTTTTTGGATGCAAAGGCTGCTTCCAGGGCCGGCCGGATATCTTCCGGTTTTTCAACAAAGAAACCCTTGCCGCCGATGGCTTCCACCATTTTGTGATAATCCACCTTTCCGATAAAGGTCCCGTTTTCAATGGCATGGCCGATTCGAAGCTCCTGGCTGTGGCGGATCATTCCCCAGCCCAGATCATTGGAGATGACCACCACAATAGGAAGGTTTTTCCGGATGGCGGTTTCAAATTCCATGAAATTAAATCCCACGGACCCGTCACCGGTCACGAGACAGACCCGGCTGCCGGGATTCAAAAGCTGGGCCGCATTGGCATAGGGAAGCCCCACGGCCAGGGACCCGAAAATCCCGTAATCCAGGAAATGGCCCGGACAGGTCATGGTCCTTGTCATTCCCATCCAGGTGGTGGTATCTCCGCCGTCTGCAATGACCAGATCCGTGGCCTTGTTCATGAATTCATTGACTTCTTTTGCAAGCCGCAGGGGATGGATGGGCGTATGATCCGACTGCCAGTCCTTTTGGGAGGCATCCTTGCTCTGTTTGTGGGCCTCTGTCAGCTTTTCAATCCAGGGCAGGAATTTTGCTTTCAACTCCGCTTCAAGTTCAGAGGTCATGGATTGATTTAAGACCTCAAGAAAGGCTTTTACATCACTGACCACCGGAAGGTCGATGCTTTTATTCCGGCCGATTTCCTCGGGCTCGATATCCACCTGAACCATTTTGGCGGCCGGGTTGAAAATATCGCCGAACAGATAATACAGACAGATCCTGGAGCCCAGGATAATAATCAGATCCGTCTCAAAATAGGCGTTAAACGCGCATCCCGGACGAACGGCCACGGCGCCCTCAAAGCAGAGTGGATGGTCGTCGGATACCGTTCCCCGGCCGGACAGGGACGTCAATACGGGCATGCCGGTTTTTTCAATAAAAGCTTTCAGTTCAGCTTCGGCGCCGGACTGCCAGGCCCCGGTTCCGGCGATGACCACCGGCTGTCGGGCGGTTTTCATCAGGTTGATCAAGTCTTTGGCCTTGGCCGTATCCACCGGGGTTGAGGCCACCTCGGTCCGGGGGTATTTGACCAGGCTTTGTTGAACCGGGGTATTCAAGACATCAATGGGAAATTCAAGATAAACCGGGCCGGGCCGGCCGCTCTGGGCAATCCTGAAGGCCATGTCCACATATTCGGGAATCCGCTCGGCCTTCAGGCAGACCAGGGCTTTTTTCACCATGGGTTTGATGACGGCCTCCTGAGGCATATCCTGAAGATCCAGTTTTTCCTTGTGATCAAGCCCCACACAACCGGCGATCAGAACAAGGGGGGTGTTTGAAAAATGGGCGCTGGCAATACCGGTCAGGGCGTTGGTAAACCCGGGACCCGCCGTTACCAGGGCCACCCCGGCCTTCCTGGTCAGCTTTCCAAAGGCCTCTGCCATGAACACGGCCGACTGCTCATGCCGGGTATCGAAAATTTTGACGCTTGATCCTTCAAGATGTTGATAAATCGGCGTAATATGACCGCCGCTCAATGAAAAAACATGTTCGATCTTCCTGTCTATCAGTGCACGGGCGACAAGCTGCGCCCCTGTAATGGTTTCCGTCATGATCCGACTCCTTATATATGATTTGGTGATACCGGATGGTTCCCCATCGGTTTTAAAGTTCCATCAACTGTCCCCCGCAGATATTCAATGCCTGCCCCGTAACATAGGAAGAGTCCTCCGAGGCAAGAAACAGCGCCATGTCGGCGACCTCCTCCGGAGATCCGATCCGGCCCATGGGAATGGTTTCGCACATTTTCCGTTCCTGTTCCTCCACCGTGGTGTTGAGAAATTGTGCTTCCAGGCCGAACCGCCATCGTTCAAGATCCGTCATGATCTGGCCGGGACAGATGGCATTCACCCGGATCTTTAAGCCCGCCAATTCCTTGGCCATGACCTTGGTCAGCATAATCACCCCGGCCTTGGACACGGAATAGGCACCGTTAAAAAGGGCCGGGACCTTGCCGGCCCGGGAGGCGGTATTGATGACGGCTCCGCCCTTTGTCATCATCAGGGGAACAATGGCCTTAGACACCCTGAACACGCCGTGCAGGTTGACGTCAATGGTTCTCATCCAGGCGGCCTCGTCGTAGGTATGAATCCCGCTGGGCACGCCAAAGGTGGCGCCGGCATTGTTGCAGAGGATATCCACGCTGTCGAATTTCTCCCGGACAAGGGACACCATGTCCGAGATGGTCTGGGTCAGGGTCACATCCACATTCACCACCAGGGTTTCCACCTGATAGGTCTTCTTGAGTTCTTCACCGATGACCATCATTTCATTCATGGACCCGGTCTTGACATCTGAATTCAGGCCCTTGTCACTGCCGTAATCCGCAATAATGATATTGCATCCCTCGGACGCAAATTTTTTGGCGATGGCATACCCGATTCCGGTCTTTTTACCGGACCCGGTCACCAGTGCCGTCTTTC
>JAABTB010000265.1 GCA_011390085.1 Desulfobacula sp. | reverse complement strand
CGCGGCCACGGCCACGGAAGTCGGCGCCACCGGCGTCAAACGGGCGCCATGGGCCAATGCCCCCTTCATTCCCGGCGCCCTGGCCGATTATATGGATGTCCAGTTCAAATTCTTTGGCAACAGCCGGATCAAGCCCGAATACAGCCCCGTCATGGCCGGGCTCAATTATTTTCTCACGGATCAGGCCAGGGGCGGCAATTCTCCCAAACTTCTCGGTGAAAAAAGAGACGTCAAGGTCTGGCTGTCCTGGCTTGAACGGTATGCTTACGCTGAAATCGGGTATCTGTCCACCCCCATCGGCAACCTCCCGAAATACGAGGACCTGAAAGCCCTGTTCAAGGATATCATCAACAAAGACTATGCCAAGGAACTGTATGTCAAACAGTTCTCTCTTTATCTGGACAATATCATCAAACGGATTGAACTTCAGGAAGCGGCCTATGCCAAGGAAAAAGGGCTTCCCCCAAAGCTGCCGGAAATTCTTGCCGGGCAGAAACAAGGCCTTCTGGCACTCAAAAAGGCCCACGGCAGCATTGTTCATCCCGATGTTTTTGCAGGATAGCCCTTACATTTAAACCTGACGGCCGGAGGTTCCATGAACAAAATCGCCCGTATTGAACTCTACCATGTCCGGATTCCCCTGGATAAACCCTTTTACCCCAGTTGGATTCCCGGGTACCCGGCCACGGATAACCGGTTTGACCTGGTCCGGATCACCACCGAGGACGGGATTGAAGGCTATTCCGCAGGCCCGGCCATTTCAACGGAACGCCTGGGGCTGGGCAACCTGATCGCTCCTTATCTTTTGGGCCACGACGCCACCGACATTCCCCTCATGCTCCAGCGGCTCCGGGAAGTCGGCTATCTCGGGGTCCGGGCCAACTGGATGGAACCGGCCTTCTGGGACATCAAGGGAAAACTTGAGAACAAGCCGGTTTGTGCGCTTTTTGGGGCAAAACCGGAGCCGGTGGAAGTCTACGCCTCCACCGGGGAAATCAAGGATGAGGCGGCCCGTGTGGATGAAGCGTTGAAGCGGTATGAAGAAGGGTTCAGGACCATCAAAATCCGGGTCCACGACTTTGATGTCAATACGGATATCCGCCATGTCAGGGCCGTTGTGGATGCCGTGGGAGACAAGATGGCCATTGGCGTGGATGCCAACCAGGGATGGCGGGTCACCATCATTAATGATGCCCCGCTCTGGGATCTGGCCCGGGCCCGGTATTTTGCCGATGCCTGCGCCGACATGAACATTTCCTGGCTGGAAGAGCCCCTTCCCATGGATGATTATGAAAGCCTGGCCGAGCTGACGGCGTACAGCCGGATCCCCGTCAGCGGCGGTGAAATCCATACCAATGGGAAAAGCGAACTCAAATATATGATCGAAAAAAAATGCTATCATATTTTCCAGCCCGACGCCATCATGACCGGCGGCATCCAACACGCCCTGGATGTGGCGGAGCACTGCAAAAAACACGGATTGAAATTCGCGCCCCACACCTGGACCAACGGCATCGGTTTCGCCGTCAACCTCCAGGTGCTTCTGGCCAGCGGCTTTAACGGCGTGAAACCCCTGGAATACCCCATTAACCCGCCGTCATGGACCGTTGAAAAACGGGACGGCATCCTGAAAAAACCCTTCGTGCACGATAAAGGCGTTATTCCACCCATTGAGCTGCCCGGTCTGGGATTTGAGATTGACCCGAAAAAGCTCTCAAAATACGGCGAAAAATTTTTCAGCATGAACAAACGCAAGCTGATCTTTTACACCATCAAAGACAAGGGATTGATGACGGCCCTGAAGCTCAACGCCAACAAGAAAAAATACGGGGTGGATGCCGTTAAAAAAACCTAAAGCCTTGCAATGAGCCCTTTGATATCCTCACGGACCGTGGGGTGCTTTTCCATGGCCCCCTTTTCATCCATGCCCCGGTAGCAGAGATCACCGGCATAGCGGATGGCTGCGGCATCGAAAAAATACCGGGCCGTCAGTTTCATCCCGTCGAAAAGGTCCTTTCCCTGGGTCGCGCCCACGGCCAGAAGCACGCCCTTGCGGTTGCGGCCCTTGAATTCATCAGTTTTCAGCCGGTATTTCCTGGACCATAATACCTGGATGCGGTCGATGAGGGCCTTTAAGGCAGCCGGAAAGGCATAAAAATACACCGGGGACGAAAGAACCACAATATCGGCCCGGAGGACGGCCGGAAGAAAAATCCGGGTAAAATCATCGTCAAAAACACAGACTCCTTCTGTTTCGCAGTGGCCGCAGCCGATGCAGGGATTGATCTTGAGCCGGACGGCACTCAGTACCTCGGTCTCATGACCCTTTTTTTGCATTTCCTCCATGAAAAGAGAGGTGAGAAAATTTGAATTGCCCTGATGACGGGGGCTCCCGTTTATTCCAAGCACAAACATGATATTATCACTCCACAATACCCAGCAATTCGATTTTAAATACCAAGGCGGCTCCGGGTTTGATCATGTCCCCGGCCCCCCTGTCCCCATAGGCCAGGTCCGTGGGCACAAAGAGCATCCAGACGGACCCGGTCTTCATGATCTGAAGGGCTTCTATCCAGCCCTGGATCACCTGGCCCACCTGGAATACGGCGGGCTTTCCCCTGTCATAGGAGGAATCAAAGACCGTATCGTCGATCAAGGTGCCGATGTAGTGGCATTCCACCGTGTCCGAAGCCTTTGGGACCGGTCCTTTTCCATCCTTTAAAATTTTATATTGAAGCCCGCTGGCCAGGGTGATGACCCCTTCTTTTTTCTTGTTGGCCTCCAGAAAATCAGCTCCCTTTTTCCGGTTCTCTTCAGATTCCAGTTTCATTTTCTCGATCTGGCGGTGACGGATGATTCTTTGATAGGACACTAAGAGTTCTTTTAATTTTTCCTCGGAAAGCCTTGCCTGATTTTGATTTGCATCCATTGCTCCCAAAGTGAAAAACTCCGGGTCAAGAAGAAAATTCTCTTTCAGCTTTTCGAAAATATCATAGCCCAGGGCATAGCTGATCTGCTTTTCAAGCTCTTCTTTGTCAAGGGTGTCCTCTTTTTTCTCCTCGGCAAAACCGTTAAAACAGAGGCAAAAGACAAGAACCAGAATAAAAACACCTGTTTTTTTCAACCGCATCGGACCTCCCGCATCTTTTTATGATTGCCTTATCATTGCCACCCGGCAGTTTTACCGTAACAGAAAGACCGGATGTTTTCAATCCCAACCTGACGGGACAATTCTTAAAAAACTGAAAGCAAATATTGCCATTCCGCGATTTTCCTGATAGCCTTCCAAACTTGTTTTAGTTCAGGTTTTTAAGGAGGGCGGCAATGAGAGAACTCATTTTAATTAATATTACAGGTAAGGACAGGCCGGGGTTGACGTCCAGACTGACCCGGACCCTGGCCCAGTATGAGATCACCATCCTGGATATCGGCCAGGCGGTGATCCATGACTATCTTTCCCTGGGCATGCTCATTGAAATCCCCTCCCGGCATTCCTCTTCATCCATTCTCAAAGACCTTGTGTTCCAGGCCCATAAGCTCGGCATACAGATCCAGTTTTCACCCATTGACATGGAAAACTATGCCGGCTGGATGACCCGAAACGGACACGAGCGCCTGATGATCACCCTTCTGGGTCGAACCCTAACGGCCGAACAGTTGACCGGGGTGACGGCCGTCATTGCCGAGGAAGGCCTGAATATCGACATCATCACCAATCTTTCAGGGTCCATTCCCCTGGATCAGCCCGAATTGCAGCCCAGAGCCTGCATCAAGCTGACCATATCCGGCAGTCCCCGGGACCCGGAGCATTTGCGGCGGCAATTATTTGAAATCTCAGAAAAAACCGGGATCGACATCTCTTTCAGCGTGGACAATATTTATCGCCATGCCCGGAAACTCATTGTGTTTGACATGGATTCCACCCT
>JAABTB010000264.1 GCA_011390085.1 Desulfobacula sp. | reverse complement strand
TTTCCGGATGCCGATCCGAAGACGTCATATACAAACCGTTTTGGCAGGCTCCCTGGTGGCGGCATGACCCCATGGTGCAGGAAGAGCTAAAAGAAGCCATTCAGGTCGCCTTGGAAAAGGACTTTGTGCGATACGAAACCACCAGTATTTCAAAAGACGATAGGGTCCGGGATATTGATATCTCCATTAAATCCATTCGGAACTCTTCCGGGGAAGTGGCGTTTATAATGACGGAGAGCCGGGATATTACCGAATCTAAACTGGCAGCCCTTGAACGCAAGACCCTGGCGGTCCAGATGGAAAAGTCCCAGAAAATGGAAGCCATCGGAACCCTTGCCGGGGGCATTGCCCATGATTTTAACAATATCCTGTCCGGCATTCTGGGATATGCTCAGTTGGCGGAATTGAATCTTGACAGCCCTGCAAAGGCCAGAGGGCATCTGGCCCAGATTATCAAGGGCGCCCAGAGAGCCGCTGAACTGACCCAGCAGATTCTCACCTTCAGCCGCCGGACGGAATTTGAAAAACAGCCCTTAAGTTTACATCTTATCCTGAAGGAAGCCCTGAAACTATTGAGATCGTCCATCCCCACCACCATAGACATCACCGAGTCCATTACTTCCAAAGCAAAAGTCCTTGCAGATCCGACCCAGATGCATCAGGTGATCATGAACCTCTGCACCAATGCCTACCATGCAATGGGTGAAAAGGGAGGCAGTCTGACGGTTCGGTTGACCGAAAAACAGATTTTTGGCGGAAGGGATGTGTTTGATCAAACCATCAAACAAGGCTCCTATCTTGAACTTGAGGTGACGGATACGGGTCACGGCATGACCGATGAGATTCTGCTAAAGGCCTTTGATCCGTATTTTACAACCAAGGACATCGGCAAGGGCACCGGGTTTGGCCTGACCCTTGTCCATGCCATTGTTGAAGAACATGGCGGCCATATTAAAGTGCAAAGCCGGGTGGGAAAAGGCTCCGGTTTTTTCATTTACCTGCCGGTGATTTCAGATCAGGATGCAGGCCGGTCCGGGAATGTGAAAAATGAACAACAGTATAAAGGCGGATCCGAAAGGATCATGGTGGTGGATGATGAAGAAGATATCAGGGAAATCCTTCAGGAGTTTCTGACAACGGCCGGTTATAAGGTCAGCGTATTTGAAAACGGAGCCAGGGCCTTTGATGCCTTTCAAAAAGAACCGGATCAATTCGATCTTATTGTAACGGATATGACCATGCCCCGGATGACGGGCGGGGAATTGGCCAAAAACATATTCCGTATCCGCGAAAATCTTCCGATTATCCTGTGCACCGGATACAGCGAGACCATTTCGGAAACCCATGCCCTGGACATGGGAATCCGTAGATATCTTCAAAAACCGCTTTCTAACAAAAACCTTGCCGTATCCATCAGGGAAATACTGGATGGTCCCAAAATAGAAAATTCAAACCCCTAAATGCTTTTCAAGCATCCGGGACAGATCCAGGATCGAAAAGGGTTTTTCAAGGGCGGCAGTAAACCCGAAGTCCTCAGGATTTGCAATGGCGGCATCTTCAGAATATCCACTGGCCACAAATACCGGAACCGCAGCATTTATTTTTCGAATTTCCCTTACCGTTTCCTTTCCGCCCATGGCTCCCGGAACGGTAAGATCAAGGATAATGGCCCGGACAGGCAGATGCTGGTCCGTGAGGGTTTTAAATGCCTCCACAGCCTGCCGGCCGTCCCTGGTGATGGAAGTGGTGAATCCCATGCTTTCCAGCATGGCTGTGAGCATTTCCGTGATCATTTCTTCATCATCCATGACAAGGATCAGTCCTGAGCTTTTATACCGTTTTTCCGGAGCGGCCTGCTCAATCGTGACGGGGCCTGCGGCCGCCGGAATAAAGGCATGAAAACAAGTCCCCCGGCCCGGTTCCGATTCCACCTCGATAATGCCGCCGTGGCGTTTGACAATGGAATAGCTGGTGGCCAGCCCCAAGCCGCTGCCTTTCTGTTTGGTGGTAAAAAACGGATCAAAAATCCTGGAAAGATATCTTTCCGGAATACCGGTGCCGGTATCGGTTATGGATATTTTCACATACCGGCCCGGTTGCAGGCTGGAGGGGATATTTTCCGGAATGGTCACATTCATGGCTGCGACATCGATATTCCCACCTGATGGCATGGCATGGACGGCATTAATCACTATATTTTCAATGACCTGGCCCATCTGGTTTTTGTCATAGTCGCACGTCCACAGGTCCGGGGCAATATTGAAACCGGAGGAGACATTTGAACCGCTTAAGGCGAACTGCGTGGTTTCCTGTAAAAAAGGAGCCAAGGGTTCAATTTTTTTGACAGGCTCCCCTCCCTTGGAAAAGGTCAGAAGCTGACGGGTTAAGTTTTTTGCCCTTTCGGATGAGTTCAAGGCCCGTGTGAGGTAGCTGGATATGTTCGGATCTGTTGTCTTCTTTTGGGCCAGATCCAGGTATCCGTAGATGCCTGAAAGAAGATTGTTGAAATCATGGGCAATCCCCCCTGCAAGGGTGCCGAGGGATTCCATTTTCTGGGCCTGTTCATACTGGGCTTCAAGGGCTTTGCGCTGGGTAATGTCCGACAGGTTGACCACCATGCCGGTGGGAAGCCCTTTGTCATCCTTGGTTACAGCGGCGCTCAAAAAAATATCCAGGATGCGGGTGTCTTTGGTATAGCGCTGGGTATTCATGCGCAAGGGTTTTCCGTGGGCATAAATCTCATTGATTTTTTCAAAGGTGTGGGCCTTCTGGTCCTCCGGAACAAAAGGAATCCGGCCTCCCTGAAGGTCTTCCAGTGTCCAGCCAAAGACTTCGGTAAAGGCCGGATTCATAAATTGCGGGATTCCGGCCCTGTCATACATGACCATGGGATCAGGGTTGGCATCCAGAATGGCCCGCATGAGCTGTTCATTTTTCTGTAAGGCGATTTCAGCCGTTTTCTGACGGGTAATATCCGTATGGGCACCCACAAGGCCTATGACCCGGCCGGTGGTGGCGTCTTTGATGGAATAGGCCCTGAGCAGTATGCTGAGGATGGCGCCGTCCTTGCCGCGCATTTCCACTTCACCGGACCATTGCCCGCCAGCCATGATGGTCTCAAATATCTGCCGGCCGGTCCTTTCATTCTTGTAGAGGCTTGCCGGCGGGTCCTTGCCGATATCACCGAACAATTCGTCAAAGGCCTTGTTCTGATACCAGTGGCTGCCTTTGGGGTCTGACATGCCGATGGCATCGGACGAGTTTTCCACCGCTGTTTTAAAATAGTGAAGATGCTCCCTGGATTTTATTTCACGGGTCTTGAGCCGATGCTGGTGAATAAACAAAAGGACCATGACAAGGGTGATCATGAGTGTCAGCATAAACAGCAAGTTGATACTGGACAAAAGCCTATTCAGACGTTGGCGTTGATCATCAAGTCTGTCCTGGGCAATAAGCCGGGATTGTTGACTCAAGGACTTTGCTTTCTCATAAGCAGGTTTGATTCTGGATTGAATGATACGGATTGTTGTTGATGATCCGGGGACATAACCGGAAACGCCTTCAACCAGCCATATTCTGAGATCGGCAATGGCCGGAGCAACGACGGCATGAAAGGACGAAGCCTGGATCAGGTTATCAAAGACATAGGACTGGCGTAGGGAATTGATACCTTCAAAAGCCGCGTTGACGTTTCTGGTTAAGAGTTTTAAATTTTCAGGGCTTGGGTCGGCGACAGTTCTGTCAGATGAGGTAACCACATCTGACAGAAGCTCCAGAACATGATCAAGGGATATCAATTCCTTGATCAGCGTATCGGGAAGATTCTGTTCCACTGATCTGAGCGTAATGTTCGTGATTATAAGGGTCACGATCACGGAGGTGATGACAATGGTAATGGAGCAGAAAAGCAGGATCTGGGAAAAAGA
>JAABTB010000263.1 GCA_011390085.1 Desulfobacula sp. | reverse complement strand
GTGCCGACGGGTGAACAGATCAGGAGCAAGGCATCGGTTTCCGGTGCATTGGCGCAGATCCGGGCGGTTTTAAGGTAAATATCCCTTCCTGAATCCCCAAGGATGTCGATGGGATTTCCCCGGCTCCAGTTGTCCGGCAGAATCCGGTCCAGTTGGCCCAGGGTTTCCACCCCAAGCCGGGCCGGTTCAATGCCGTGGGCGGAGAGCGCGTCCGCCGCCATGACGCCGGGTCCTCCGGCATTGGTAATGATGGCAAGGCCTGAACCGCCGGGTCGCCGCTGCTTTGCAAGAAACTCGGTACAGTCGAACAGTTCTTCAAATTCATTGACCCGAAGAATACCGGCACGCTGAAACGCCGCATCATACAGGGCATCTTCCCCGGCCATGGCTCCGGTATGGGAGGCGGCTGCCATGGCTCCGGCCCTGGACCGGCCGGCCTTCAGGACAATAATGGGTTTCACCCGGGAAACGGCCCTGGCCGCACTCATGAAATTCCGAATATGGGTGATGTTTTCCATATACATGACAATGCTGCCCACGGAATTTAAGGCGCCGAAATAATCGATCATATCGGCGAAATCCACATCCAGCATGGAACCGATGCTGACAAAATGACTGAATCCCACATGGTTTCGATGGGAAATATCCAGCACCGAGGTGCACACGGCCCCGCTCTGGGATAAAAAGGCAATTTTTCCGGGTAAGGGCGAAAGGTGGGCAAAACTGGCGTTTAAACATGCCGCCGTATTGACAAATCCAAGGCAATTGGGGCCGATGATTCTCAGGTTGTTTTTTTTAGCCGTCTGAAGGATCGTCTCTTCCATCTGCCTTCCCTTTAATCCGATTTCCTTGCCGCCGGAAGAGATGATGACAACACCGGCAAGGCCTGCATTTCCGCAGGATTCCATGATTTCAGGCACTGTCCGGATGGGGGTGGCAATCACGGCCATATCAATGGCTGAATCTGCGTCCTCAATGCGGGCAAAGGATTTTTGTCCCATAATCCGATGATGCCCCGGATTTATAGGGATGATATTTCCTTTGAATCCTTGTTCCAGAAGATTTTTCATGATCAAATATCCGACAGAACCTTCTTTTTCGCTTGCTCCGACAACTGCAACGGTTTTCGGATTAAAAAGCCTGTGCAAATTGACTGTAGTCATCGTTACCCCTCATCCCTTCATAAGTTCACAAGAATACCCATCCCAATTTAAAAATGAGCTGTCGTGCCGGGTTAGGGCACTATCCATACCGTCATTTCTCTTGCGCCCTGAATGGCTTTCCAGGGAATGGACCCGATATCAAAATTGTCCACATCTGATCTTCCTTTCCTGCCAAAGACCAGGGTATCGCAATTTTCTTCCATGGCTGCGGAAATAATGGCTTCCGACCGGCTATCGGCGCCCTGGATGAGTTTAACCGTAATTCTTTTTTTCTGTATTCCGGCTTTTTCAAACTCATTTTCAGCACTTTGAATCGCAGCCTCAAGCTCTTCAAATACGGCTTTAACAAAACCGGGCGGTTTTTTCTTTCCGGCTTTTACATCATAGAGGTTAAAATCCCTCAACACACTGCACAGAACAACCCTGCAATCCGAGTTTTGAATCATATCCGCCGTAAACGCAACCGCTCTTTTGGAACATTCTGAACCGTCAAGGGCCAGAAGCAGAGAATGATTCACTTTCTGGATGCCTGCCAGCATGATGGGAAGACAACCGACTTTTTCCACGAGCTTGGTTGAAACGCTCCCCATGATAAAGGGCAACAGGGTCCTTGACCCGCCGCGCCTCCGGATAAGAAGGGCATCATACCCTTTTTTGGCCTCTTCCATGATATCCCTTGCAATCCCGTTTTTCCTTTCGGCGATGACAATGCTGATGGCTTCGGGATTAAATCCCGCTCCTATCAATTGCATTCTTGATTTTTCCATAAACTCTTCCATCTGGGCCTTGTATGCGCTTTCCCAGGCATATACGGCAGAGGTTGCGCCCGCGCTGAACGTTTCTTTTTGCAGGTCGTAATAACACACGGGAACCTTTGTAATGATATTGTGCAATACCAGTTTCTTTTTTAAAAACGGTTTAAAGCTGCAAAGGTACTGAACGGTTCGAAAGGCCCTTTCAGAACCGTCAAGGGCCACGAGTATTTTATTGCTATTGTCGGTCATGGTGATTTCTCCTTTTTTAAACGGTTATATTCTATGCGGGGTTCAGGGCTTTGTGCGCAAACTCATCACCGGGACCGGCGAATGCCTGAAGAGTTTTTCCGCCACACTTCCGAACAAGAATCCCTGAAGATTGGATCTTCCCTTGGGTCCGAAGACCAGAAAATCAATATTTTCCATATCAATGGCAGCCAGAATTTCCACATAGGGAACCCCATGACTGATCCGTATCCTCACTTTTTTTTCATCCAGGCTGTCCACGTTTTTGACCATGGCCCTGAGTTTTAATTCACGGCGGCCTGATTCTTCGGCAAGATGCTTTGCCACAATAAAACTGTCCGGCCGGGCCTTGTTCACTGCATGTTCAACCTGATCAATGGATTTCTGATTGATAATATGGATGACACAAATATCGGCATTTGTGAGCCTTGAGATTTCTCCCGCATATTCCAGCACCTGTCTTGAATAAAGGGAGAAATCCACGGCAGCCATCACATTTCTGATTTTTCCGGTGTGTTCTTTCATTTTATTTCTCCCTTTTAAACCTGGCCCTTTCCCTGACGCTGACCACCGGAACCGGGGAATGACGGAATACTTTTTCCGCCGCGCTTCCGAACAGCACCCGTGAAATATTGCTCCGGCCTTTGTTGGCCATTACCAGAAGATCAATATGTTCGGTTTCTACGGCCTTGAGGATCTGTTCAAAGGGAATCCCCACATCAATTTTGATTTCCATCCTGGATTTTTGATCAAAAAATCCATCCTTTATCATTTGTTTTAATTTTTCAGATCTTTCGTTTTTCAAATCCCGGATATAATCATCCGTATTGATAACATTGGCAAAGGAACCGGGATAATAGCTGAAAACCATTTCCGCACCGGCAATATCTCTCTGGTTAATGACGTTGAAGACCAGTATCTGCGTGTCGGTTCCCTGAGAAAGTGCTACGGCATATTCCAGCACCATGGGTGAGTATGGGCTGAAATCAACACAGGCGAGAATTTTATGAATATTCTGATTCATGTCTTATCTCCTTTATGGATGTGTCTCCGATGAGACGTTCAAAGAATTGGCCCTGTTACAGGCAGTGGTTTTTCTTTTCCCTGCATCCATAATAGCAATTGCCGTGCCATGGGTCTGAAATTTTAGAAAGGCCCATATTCTCTATGGTGGCCAAGCTTTTTAGGAAAACAACCAACGTAAACCCAAAGACAAATCGATGGGCCTCCTATCAACCTGTAAAAAAATCTGACAGGACCTGTTTCAAAACAAGGAAAACCGGCAGGATCAATTGATCAGAAGATGGCATAGAATACCGGCGGCATACCCCATTGCAATGACCGGCGTCCACTTCAGGTGGGCGCCGAAGGTATAGGCTCCCCTGGCGGTTCCCATGAGGGCGACCCCGGCGGCGGAACCAATGGACAGAAGACTTCCGCCCACCCCCGTGGTCAGAGTGACGAGCAACCACTGGCTTAAGGTCATATCCGGGTTCATGGTCAGGATGGAAAACATGATGGGAATATTATCCACAACAGCGGAAACAATCCCCAAAAGAACATTGGCAAAGGTAAAACCGAGGTTTGTATACATGGAATGGGAGAGAAGACCAAGATAACCGAATTGAGCGAGCCCGCCCACACATAGAATGACCCCGTAAAAAAAATAAGAGGGTATCCCATTCGGCCCTGGATACCCTCTCCATAATATCAAAATGCCGGGCCTCTTTATGAAGCTCGCTCACATCCTCAATTATCTCAAGGGCT
>JAABTB010000027.1 GCA_011390085.1 Desulfobacula sp. | reverse complement strand
GAGGCCTTTTCCGTTATATCCAGGGCCTCCAGCTTTGAGATCTGGTAAAATGAAGCCTCAAAGCTTTTTCCGGCATATTTTTTCTCAATGGCGGATAAGACAGCCTCTTGGGCGTTTTCAGGCTCCGCCGCAGTGGCAACACCGAAAAAAAGCCCGGCGCTGAGAAAAACAGCCGCCGATATCCCTAATATCCTTTTGTATATTGATTTCAACCGAACTCCTTTATCTGCCTCTATTCAAGCAGCTTTTTAATGTCTTTTCTCTTGTCATCCGCATAAATTCTGCGAAGTTTTGGTTTTTCAATCTTTCCGGTGGGGTTTCTGGGAACATCTCCGAAATATATCTTTCTCAGTTGTTTGTAGCGGGGAAGCTCCTGCTGGAACTCAAGGATATCGCTTTCACAGAGAATGCAGCCCGGCTTGACACTGATGATGCCTGCCGGGATTTCCCCCAGCCGGTCATCCGGGATGCCGATGACGGCAATATCTTTTATTTTACTGTTTCTCAGAAAAAAAGTTTCAATTTCAACCGGGTAGATATTTTCCCCGCCGTAGATGATCATGTCTTTTTTCCGGTCCACCAGCCAGATAAATCCATCCTTGTCATAGCGGGCGATATCCCCGGTTTTCAGCCATCCATCCTTGAGGGTTTGGGCCGTGGCCTCGGGATTCTTATAATATTCTTTCATCACGCCCGGCCCTTTGATGATGAGTTCACCGGACTCATTGCCAAACAGCAGCTCACCTTCTTTGTCCACAATTTTGGCTTCCCAGTCAAATCCGGGCAGGCCGATGGGACCGACCCGGTGGGCGTTTTTCGTCCCCAGGTGAATGCACCCCGGCCCTGTGGATTCGGTGAGGCCGTAATTGGTATCATAATCCTGATGGAGGAAATAGTTTCTCCAGTGTTCAATCAGGCTGGGCGGAACCGGCTGGGCACCGGCATGCATGAGGCGCCATTGGGACAGGGTAAATTTTGAGAGGTCGATGTCCTTATTTTCAACGGCAATGATGATGTCATGGATCCAGGGAACCAGAAGCCAGACAATGGTACATCCTTCTTCCGACACGGCTTCAATTATCCACCGGGGGCTTACGCCTTTTAAGAGAACCCCTTTGCCGCCCACAAGGAAACTGCCCATCCAGTGCATTTTGGCTCCGGTGTGGTACAGGGGCGGGATACAGAGAAAGACATCGTCTATGGTCTGGCTGTGGTGGGCATGTTCTACGTAACAGGCGTGTTCAAGATTTTTATGGGTTAAGAGGACGGCCTTGGGAGATCCGGTTGTTCCGCTGGTGAAATAAAGGGCCGCATCATCATCGATGGAGAGATCGACTTTCGGGGGAGAGTCGCCTGATCCGGGTTCGATAAAGGGTTCATATTGAACAGCCCAAGCCGGGCAGGAGGACGGCGGTCCGGTATAGATCCAGAGCCGGACATGGGTTTCCAGCGCTTCTTTAACCGCCTCGATCCGATGGATAAATTCCTCGCCAAAGATGAAGACTTTGGCTTCGGCCGTTTGGGTGCAGAGCAGGATTTTGTCGGATTCAAATCTGAAATTTAAAGGCACCACCCAGGCCCCGGTTGAAAGAATACCAAAATAAATGGGGAGCCATTCCAGGCAATTGGTCATCAATTGTACAATTTTATCGCCCTTTTTTATACCGTATTGGTCAAGGCTGTCAGCAAGTTTATTGGATGCTCGAAAGAACTGCTCCCAGGTCATGGCCTTTCTGGTGTCAATGGCTGGAGCCCGCTCCACAAGGGCAATTCTGTCTTTATACATCCAGGCGTTCCGGGCCAAAATTTCCGTGATTATCATGGGCAGTCCTTAGCTAAATAAAAAAATCCTGCCGTGAACTATAAATTACGGCAGGATTATATTCAACAGGTTTTATAACCCTTTATTTATCTTTTTTGACCTCTTCAAAATCTGCATCCACCACATCATCATCCTGGGGAGAGGTTGATTCGCCTTGGCCCGGTCCAGCCTGGCCGCCATCCTGGGATGCCTGCTGGTACATGACTTCCGCCAGTTTGTGGGAGGCCTGGGACAGGGCTTCAATTTTCTGTTTCAGCTCCTCCACATTATCCGACTCTTTGGCTACCTTCAGATTTTCAACGGCAGATTCAATGGCTTTCCGCGTCGCTTCATCCACTTTAGAACCATGTTCTTTCAAGGTCTTCTGAGTCTGATCGATGAGGGCTTCGGCACTGTTTTTGGTATCCACCAGCTCTCTTTTTCGTTTGTCTTCGTCGGCATGGAGTTCCGCATCTTTTACCATTTTATTGATTTCATCTTCGGAAAGACCGCTGGCAGCCGTGATGCGGATGGACTGCTGTTTTGCCGTGGCCTTATCCTTTGCCGCAACATGGACAATGCCGTTAGCGTCAATATCAAAGGTGACTTCAATCTGGGGGACGCCCCGGGGTGCCGGCGGAATATCGGCCAGTTCAAACTGTCCGAGGGTTTTGTTATCTGCCGCCATTTGCCTTTCGCCCTGAAGCACATGGATGGAGACGGCCGGCTGGTTGTCGGCTGCTGTTGAAAACACCTGGCTTTTTTTGGTCGGAATGGTTGTGTTCTTCTCTATCAGCCGGGTCATGACGCCGCCAAGGGTTTCAATCCCCAGGGACAGGGGGGTGACATCCAAAAGAAGAACATCATTGACATCTCCCTGGAGAACACCAGCCTGCACAGCCGCGCCCATGGCAACAACCTCATCCGGATTGACGCCCTTGTGGGGTTTTTTTCCGAATATTTTTTCAACCCGTTCCTGAACAGCGGGCATACGGGTCATACCGCCCACCAGGACGACCTCATCCACTCCGTCAGGTCCCAAATTCGCCTCTTTCAAGGCATCCCGGCAGGGCTTCTCCAGTTTATCCAGGAGATCTGCAACCAGGGATTCGAGTTTGGCACGGGTCAGTTTGACATCAAGGTGTTTGGGGCCTGAGGCATCGGCCGTGATAAAGGGCAGATTGATGCTGGTTTCCGTAGATGTGGAAAGCTCCATTTTGGCTTTTTCAGCCGCTTCTTTGAGGCGTTGAAGGGCCATCTTGTCCGACCGGATATTAATTCCCGTATCTTTTCTGAATTCATCTGCGATAAAATTAATGATTCTCAGGTCAAAATCTTCTCCACCCAGGTGAGTGTCTCCTGAAGTTGATTTAACTTCAAATACGCCGTCACCGATTTCAAGGACGGAAACATCAAAGGTGCCGCCGCCAAGGTCAAATACGGCTATTTTTTCTTCCTTTTTTTTGTCCAGCCCATAGGCAAGAGAGGCCGCAGTGGGCTCATTGATGATTCTTTTGACTTCAAGACCGGCAATTTTACCGGCATCTTTGGTGGCCTGCCGCTGGCTGTCGTTAAAATAGGCGGGAACCGTAATGACGGCTTCCTTTACCTCTTCACCCAGGTAGTCCTCTGCCGTCTTTTTAATATTGGACAGGATAAAGGAAGAAATCTCGGCAGGACTGTATTGCTTTCCCCTGAGATTGATCCGGGTATCGCCGTTGGATGCGGGTTCGATTTTATAGGGCAGATTCGGGATATCGGTCTGTATTTCATTGGAATTAAATTTACGGCCGATCAACCGCTTAACGCCGAATACCGTATTTTCAGGGTTGGTGATGGCCTGGCGCTTGGCAATCTGGCCGACAATCCGTTCCCCGGCCTCCGTAATGGCGACAATGGATGGGGTGGTCCTTCCACCTTCGGCATTGGTAATGATTTTTACCTCCCCGCCGGCTTCCATAACTGCTACGCATGAATTGGTTGTTCCTAAATCTATTCCGATTATTTTACCCATAATATACCCTCCAAGATATCTTTAATTTTCTGTGATTTTTTCATTTTCTATTTTTCTTGAGACAACAACCATGGCCGGCCTGATGAGTCTGTCATGAAGAAGGTAGCCATTCTGAAGTACTGCCGTAACGGTGTTTTCGGGAAATTCATCTGTTTCCTGCCGGGTGACGGCCTGGTGAAAATTCGGATCAAAGGGTTCGTTCCCGGCTTTAATTACCCTGACACTGAACATTTCAAGCAGTTTGAGGATATCCTTATGAGTGAGCTTGACGCCTTCCAGCAAGTTCGTCCCTTCGCCTGAATTTGATTCAGCAGACGCAATGGCTCTTTCAAGGTTATCCACCACCGGCAGGATCTGCCGGAAAATGGTTTCATTGGCAAATTTTTTAAATTCATCAATTTCACGCTGCTTTCTTTTTTTATAATTTTCGAATTCTGCAGACAGTCTTAACAATCTGTCCTTTTCAGCAGCAAGTTGTTCTTTCAGGGTGCCAACCTCATCTATTTCACTTTTTTCAGCTTTGTCTGCCATATCTATTTCAGATTTTTCGCCGGCTTTAAGTTCTTCGGATGATTTTTTGGGAGAATCTTTAATTTTTCGATCTTCCTTTTTTTTTTTATCTTCTTTTGCCAATTTCCTCTCCTGGTCCACGTTTTCCTTAGTTCAACAAGAGTGATAATTATATGGTATAACAAATTATTGCAGAAAAGTAAGTCTGTTTGAAAGCATGTCAAGGCATAAAAGAAAAGGGTCTTAAAGAAAAGATCCGGCCGGCAGAAGGGTTGCGGAAAATTGCGTGACCGGGATCGATCCACGACACAGAAGAAATCACTTATCGCTGCTTCCTTCCGGACCTGACGAGGTTCATGGCCTTCTGTTACGAGGCGACCGATCAGAATAACCCGCTTCCGGTCTGCACAGCCGGAAGTGGTATATATAACCGGATCACTTCTTTTTTTCAAGCCTATTTATTCTTATCCCTTGGACAGTGTATTGAAAATATGAGTTGAACAAGTTTTAATTTTTGGTATAGTAAATCCATGCGAATTGTCTATTGTATAAGGTGTTGATGATATCCTCACGATTAACGGCAAGATAAAAAATCTTTATCACAGGAGAATGGCATGAGCGAAATAATAAACCAGGGGGATCAGACAATTGTCAAACCAGGAATGGATATTGTGGCTTCAATGGCCGAAGGTTTCAGAAACGAGCTACTTTCCGTGATCAATGACTCCTCTGCAGAACTTGTAATTGATCTTGCAGGGGTTGAGATGGTTGACTCGGTCGGCATCGGTGTGATTATTGCCGCTCACAATACGTTGAACCAATCCGGCAGAAAACTCAAAGTGATCAATGTCACAAAAGATGTATACGGTCTCTTTACCACCATGCGATTGAACCGCCGATTTACGGTAGAGGGAGTGTAAAGCCAAAAGGGAATAAAATGAGATCAGGTAAATTATTTTATTTCGTTTGTTTACTGTTATTCTTTTTGGCTTCAGCCTGCACAGAGGACAAAGAGAAAAAAGAGGATTTTTCAGGTGTATCAGACCTGATTTCAGAGAGAAATAAAGCCCGTCATGTGGCGGTTGAAAAATTTTCTGTTCAAGATGCCGGTCCAAAATCTGCACCAAAATCTGAAGAAGATAATATTACCATGCCAAAACAGGAATCAGATCCCAAGGCAGAGGAAATCTTATCAATTGTGCTTTATGAAGAAAAAGTGGATATCGTTGTATCCGAATCCCGGCGAACCCTTGCAAAAGGTGTGGCATACATTAACAAACAGGGTCAAATCGTAAGAATCAAAATCTTAAAAGAATGACATCTTAATATTGAAGAAGGGGTGTTTAAAAGGGCAGCTTTTTTCTGTTGGACCCTGACGGAAGATCAATAAATTCTTTGGCGGCCGTTTGTTGAGGCAGATCCACTTTGGCAGGGGAAGGAGTCTGCGGAGGTAATATTTCATTGGATTTAACAAAGCCTTCTTCTTCCGTAATGCCTAATTTTTCTTCATATTCTTTTATCTTTAAATTTGCTTTATAGATTTTGTTTATGGACTGTTCCTGAATGTCTTCAAGCTGTTTAATCGTCTTTTTTTGTTCGGTAATTCTTGTTTTTTGATTATCGATTATTTTCCCGAAATGCATAGCCGCTTTTTTTTCAATGGATTTGACAAGGGTCTGGGTCATGAAAATATTCATGAGTTCTGCAACAACAGCGATGATGATGATATAAACAAGACCATCCGTCTGAAGATAATAGAAAATCGACACGATTACAATACAGGTTAAGAATACCATAGGCGACGATTATCGAAAATGTTGATGAAAAATATATTCAAGCCTTTTTAGTTAAGATGGTCGGGGCGAGAGGATTCGAACCTCCGACATCCTGCTCCCAAAGCAGGCGCGCTACCAGGCTGCGCTACGCCCCGCCGATTTTATCTGAATATGAGCGAGTTAGATATCATTTTCATCTTTTTATGGCAAGTCATTTTAAAAACCGGCACGTATATAAATGATGGTTCGGGCAATTTTCTTGACACTTTTATTGAATAGAGGTATCTTGACAGACTTTGTGAAATACTATTGTTATGCAATGGAATTAATGGATTACGATTTTTTTGATCATTTATAATAGTGTTTTAAATATTATTCAATTGAAAAGGATTTATTACAGGACGGTGACATGAAGATAAAAATTGAAGACAAAAGCAGTGTGAAAAAAGTGCTTTCTTTTGAGATCCCCAAAGAGACCGTTACCAAAGAACTCGATAAAGCATATAACGAGTTAAAGAAAAAAGCGGATGTAAAAGGATTTAGAAAAGGGAAAATTCCCCGGAAGGTGCTGGAAAACAGATTTTCAAAAGATGTTCATTCAGATGTGGCACCCCGGTTGATTCAGGAGGCGTTTCTGGATGCCGTAAAAGAACATAACCTGGATATTGTCGGCGGTCCTCAATTGGATCCCCCCGAGTTAGATCCTGAAAAAGCATATGCCTTTGATATTACGGTGGAGATAAAACCTGAACTTGAGGATATCGATTTTGAAGGACTGTCTCTGAAAAAAGCCAAGTATGAGGTATCCGATGCCGAGGTGGAAGGCCAGCTTTTCATGATTCAGAAGACCATGGCAAAAAAGGAAACCGTGAAAGAACCCCGCCCGGTAAAAGATACGGATTTTGTCCTGATTGATTATGAAGGGTTTTTGAACGGCGTCCCCTATGATAAGACACCAAAGATTGAAAATTACCTCCTGGGAATCGGTCGCGGCGCCATGCCCAAAGAGTTTTCGGACCAACTGACAGGTTCCATTCCGGTTCAGGATCTTGAGATCGAAGTGCCCTATGCAGAGGACTATTATATTGAAGACCTGAAAGGCAAGACCATTGTCTATAAGGTTAAATTAAAGGAAATCCAGGAAGAGATTCTGCCTGAACTGAACGATGACCTTGTGAAAGATCTGGGAAAATTTGAGACCCTGGATGAGGTAAGGGCATCTATCCGGCAAAACCTTGAAAAGGGATATGCCCAGAGGGTAAAACATGAACTTTCCGAACAGATATTTCAAAATCTTTTGGAAAAGAGCAAATTTGAAGTACCGGAAGCCATGATCGAAGGGGAGATCAACGGCATTATCATGGAAGCCGAACAGGCCTATGCTGCAAACAATACCAGCTTGGAAGAAGCCGGTTTGAGCAGGGACATCATCAGGACCCAGTACCGGGATGTTGCGGAAAAGCAGGCCAGAAGACATGTCATCCTGGACAAGATCATTACCCAGGCAAAGATTGAATTGACGGATGAAGAGCTTGAAAAAAGCTTTCAGGAAATGGCTGTTGGAATGAATGCCCCGGTTGAAGCTGTTAAAAATTATTTTAACAGGGATCAGACGCAACTGGCATATTATAAACATACCCAGCTTGAAAAAAAGGCCGTTGATATTATAATAGATAAAGGCAACCTGATCGATGTTGAACCGGGTGCTGTTGATGCAACTCCAGAACTCGCGGATACATCGGAAAAATAAATCATTTGGCTGTGTTGGACAAATGAGAATAGGAATTTAAAAAATTAAAGGAGTTGAATTGTGCCTCTAATCCCAATGGTTGTTGAGCAAAGCAACAGAGGTGAGCGTGCTTATGATATCTACTCACGCCTTTTAAAGGACAGGATCATTTTTGTCGGATCTGCCATTGATAGTGAAGTCGCTAATCTGATCGTTGCCCAGCTCTTATTTCTGGAGTCGGAAGATCCTGAAAAGGATATCAGTTTTTATATCAATTCTCCGGGCGGGTTGGTTAGTGCAGGGCTTGCCATTTACGATACCATGCAATATATCAAGCCGGATGTGGCCACCGTCTGTATCGGGCAGGCCGCCAGTATGGGAGCCTTTTTGCTGGCTGCCGGTGCAAAAGGCAAAAGGGTCGCGCTGCCCAATTCCCGAATCATGATCCATCAGCCTGCAGGCGGAACCCAGGGACAGGCCACGGATATTAAGATTCATACCAATGAAATTTTAAGAATGCGGGACACCTTGAATGAAATTCTGTCTCATCATACAGGCCAGGATATAGAAAAGATATCCATAGACACGGAACGGGATTTCTTTATGTCGGCCAAAGAGTCCATGGAATATGGGATTGTGGACAAAGTAGTGGCGGATAGAAGCGAGTTGGGAGACGAAACAGAGGATTCCTCAAAGGAGTAGTGTAATTATGGCTCGTAAGAATGAAGGCAATGATCAATTTTTTTGTTCTTTTTGCGGTAAGAATCAAAAAGAGGTAAAAAAACTGATTGCCGGTCCAAGCGTATATATCTGTAATGAATGCATAAAATTGTGCGGTGAAATTATTGACGATGAAGAAAAAGAAAAGAAAGCAGACACTCACGGCATCAAGGATATGTTAACCCCAAAACAGATCAAGGAACTTCTGGATACCTATGTTATTGAACAGGACCAGGCAAAAAAAGTGCTTTCCGTGGCGGTCTATAATCATTATAAGCGGCTGAGTTCTGCTGTTGAAAAGAAAAATGACGGAGTTGAAATTCAAAAAAGCAATATTCTTATTATCGGACCGACCGGCTGCGGAAAAACGTTACTTGCCCAGACCCTGGCAAGATTCCTGGATGTCCCCTTTGCCATTGCCGATGCCACGGCCTTGACTGAAGCCGGCTATGTTGGAGAAGATGTTGAAAATATTGTTCTTTCCCTTGTTCAGAATGCGGATTATGATGTCGAAAAGGCCCAAAAAGGCATTATTTATATTGATGAAATAGATAAAATTTCGAAAAAGGGAGACAACCCGTCGATTACCCGGGATGTCTCCGGCGAGGGGGTTCAGCAGGCCCTTTTGAAAATTATCGAGGGGACGGTTGCCAGCATTCCGCCAAAGGGGGGAAGAAAGCATCCTCAACAGGATTATGTGAAAGTGGATACCTCCAATATCCTTTTTATCTGCGGAGGTACGTTTACAGGACTTGAAAAGCTGATTGAAAGACGAATTTCAAAAAAAACAATGGGATTTGGAGCAAAGATTATTGCCAGGGAAGAAAAGAATATCGGGCAACTCTTTGAACGGCTAAAGCCTGAAGACCTGATTAAATTCGGTCTTATCCCTGAATTTTTAGGCCGCCTTCCCATTATCACATCCATTGGCGAACTCAATGAAAAATCTTTGGTAAAAATCCTGACGGAGCCGAAGAATGCCCTTGTCAAACAATATCAGGAATTGTTCAAAATTGAAGGGGTGGATCTTCAGTTTACGGATGAAGCCCTTGTTGCCATGGCCAAGGAAGCGGTAAAACGGAAATCAGGCGCACGGGGCCTTCGCGCCATTATGGAAGACACCATGCTGGATATCATGTATGAGATCCCTTCAAAAGAGAATGTCAGGGAATGCGTTGTCGGCGAAGAAGTCGTTCTCAGAAAAGAAGATCCGATTCTGCTCTATGAGCAGCCTAAAAAGCAGGCTTGAGATCTAGCGAGTTTTTAATTTAATGATCAATATATCTAAGTTTTTTTCCCAGGATGGTCCGGACAGCATAAAAAAACAGCTTCCCTTGGTGCCGTTAAGGGACATGGTTTTGTTTCCTTTTATCACCACATCTGTTTTCGTCGGCAGGGATAAGTCCATTAAAGCCTTATCCGAGGCGATGGCGGCCGATAAAAAAATTTTTTTAACCACCCAGAAAGAGCCTGAGGTTGTGAAGCCCAATATCACGGATATCTTTCAGGTAGGTACGGAAGCCAGGATCACTCAGCTTTTAAGATTGCCGGATGGAACCGTCAAGGCTTTGGTCGAAGGCCTGCAGCGGGGGAAGATTGTAAAGCTCACGGATGAAGAAGGGTATCTTGTTGTAGAATATGTTCCCGTCCTTGAAGAGCCCCTGCCTGAAAAGGAAAAAGAGGCTGCCATACGGACGGTGACCGAGGCCTTTGAACAGTATACCCGTTTGGCCGGAACCGTGTCCAAGAGTTTTTTTAAAAATCTTGAACTGCTTTCCGTGAACGAATCCAGATATGCCGATACCATTGCCTCCCAGATGCCTTTCAAATTGATTGACAAGCAGCAGCTCCTTGAAAGCGGCAATATCGAGGATCGATTTCTGCTCCTGCTCAAGCTTATTCAAAAGGAAACGGAAGTGTTTACCATGTCCCAGAAAATAAAGGGCCGGGTAAAGGAACAAATGGATAAACTTCAGAAAAAGCATTATCTCAACGAGCAGATGCGGGCCATCAAAAAAGAGATGGGGGAAGATGCCGAATCGGGCGAATTTCAGGATCTGGAAAACCGGATTAAGAAAAAGAGGATGTCCAAAGAGGCGACGTCGGTTGTGAGAAGAGAGCTTGAAAAGCTTAAGATGATGTCCCCCATGTCATCTGAAGCCACGGTGGTCAGAAATTATATTGACTGCTTGATGGCCCTGCCCTGGTTTAAAAAAACCCATTCCAAAATCGATCTGAAAAATGCGCAGCAGATTCTGGACCGGGATCATTATGGACTTGAGAAACCCAAAGAAAGAATATTGGAATATCTGGCTGTCCAGGTTCTTGTAAAAAAAATAAAGGGCCCGATTCTTTGTCTGGTCGGCCCCCCGGGCGTTGGTAAGACCTCCCTTGCGAAATCCGTGGCATCCGCTACAGGCCGATCCTTTGCCAGGGTTTCCCTGGGCGGGGTGAGAGATGAGGCTGAAATCAGGGGACACAGACGAACCTATGTGGGCGCTTTGCCGGGAAAAATTATTCAGACTCTGAAAAAAACAGGATACAACAACCCGGTTTTCTGTCTGGATGAAATCGATAAAATGACGGCGGATTTCAGGGGCGACCCTTCCTCGGCCCTTCTGGAAGCTCTTGATCCGGAGCAGAATAAAAATTTCAATGACCATTATCTTGAAGTGGACTATGATCTATCGGAAATCCTTTTCATTACAACGGCAAATACCTTATATGATATACCGGCACCCTTGCGGGACCGGATGGAAGTGATTCATATCCCCGGTTACACAGAGTATGAAAAAGAAAAAATTGCAAATGGGTATCTGATCCCCAAGCAGTTGAGGGAAAACGGCCTTTCCGGAGATGATGTTGTCTTCTCAAAAAATGCGATTCATACCGTCATTAAGAATTATACCAAAGAAGCAGGCGTAAGAAATCTGGAAAGGGAAATCTCATCCGTCTTAAGAAAGATTGCAAAAGAAATTGTTCAGACGGATATAAGGAAAAAGCATACGATTTCAGCCGGATCCATTGCAAAATATCTGGGTCAGCCCAAGTTCCGAGACAGCGCAAGAGAAAAGGAGGACCGGGTAGGGATCGTGACCGGCCTTGCCTGGACCCAGGCCGGCGGAGAGCTTCTGACCATTGAGGCCGTCACTATGCCGGGCAAGGGAAGCGTTATGGTTACGGGAAAGCTTGGTGATGTCATGAAAGAGTCTGCCCAGGCTGCTGTAAGCTATGTCAGATCCCGCAGCAAAGAATTGGACATCAAAGAAAATTTTTATAAAAATTTGGATATCCATATCCATGTGCCCGAAGGCGCCATTCCCAAGGACGGCCCCTCTGCAGGGATTTCCATGTGCGCGGCCGTGGTATCAGTATTGACCGGGAAACCCGTTTCAAGAAAAATCGCTATGACCGGAGAGATTACCCTGCGCGGCAGAGTTCTGCCTGTGGGCGGGCTAAAGGAAAAATTGCTGGCTGCCCACGCCAACGGGATTCATACGGTGATTGTTTCCGTGGAAAATAAAAAGGATATCCGCGAAATTCCCAAATCCATCCAGAAGCAAATGGAAATTCTTTATGCAGAAGATATGTCCGAGGTTTTAAAATACGCGTTGCTTTAATCGGGATGGATTAAAGAAAGGAAATGAATTCCGTCATTGCTGCTTTTTCATCCTTTGTGGCAACTGCTCTTCGAAGCCCGATCATTTTTTCAAGCTCTTTTTTATCCATCAGAAGGTCTTCCTTACGCGTACCGGATTTGTTAATGTTGATGGCCGGCCAGATCCGATGCTCGGCGCATTCCCGGGAAAGGAAGAGATCCATATTTCCAGTGCCCTTAAATTCCTGAAAGATAATATCATCCATGCGGCTGCCGGTTTCTACCAGGATGGTGGCAATGATGGTGAGGGACCCGCCGTTTTCCAGTTTTCTGGCAGCACCAAAAATTTTCCTTGGAAATTCCATGGCATTACTGCCTAGACCGCCGCTCATGGTTTTGCCATGACTATCTGTATTTGCGTTAAAAGCCCTTGTCATGCGAGTCAGGGAGTCGATGAAGACGACGGCGTCCTGGCCGATTTCAGCGCAGCGGATGGCCGTATGCATGGCAAGCCGTGTCATCCGCATATGCTGGCTGGTCTGCTGATCAGCAGAAGAATATAGGATACGGGCATTTTTCACCCCCCTCTGGAAATCCGTGACTTCTTCAGGTCTTTCATCGACCAGAAGAATAAAAACTTTGGAGTCCGGATGGTTTGATACAATGGAGTTGGCCATATGCTTTAAAAGGGTTGTTTTCCCCGATTTTGGCGGTGAAATAATAAGACCCCGTTGTCCCATGCCGATGGGAACAATCATATCCAGGGCAGCGCCTGTGATATCGGTGTCATTCTGAGTCAGAACATACCGTTCAAAGGGGTTGATACTGGTCTGATCCTGCAATAACGGAATCTTATTAAACTCTTCCACGGGCAAGGCATTGATGGTTTCAACCCTGATCAATGCCAGATTCGGATTGTTCGGGCCTTTCTGTTCTCCAATGCCTTCGATGAAACTGCCCTCTCTCAAATTCAGACGATGAATCAGGCTGGTGGGAACATATGGGTTTTCAGGTCTGGGGAAAAAGTTTTCCTCAATATTTCTTAGAAATCCAAACCCCTTGTCCATAATTTCAAGATATCCTTTTACAGGTTCCATACTCGACTCCTTTGAAGAAAT
>JAABTB010000262.1 GCA_011390085.1 Desulfobacula sp. | reverse complement strand
CGATGAGATAATTCTGAGCCATGACATGGAGGGCATGGGGCATGCCCTGGCCTCCCCATTCCGGGTTTTGGCAGGGGGCAAACCAGCCCCCCCGGATCAACTGATTCCAGGCCCGTTTAAATTCAGGAGGGACCGTCACCTTTCCGTTTTCATACCGGCAGCCGGTCTGATCGCCGATTTTCAGGGTGGGCAGAATTTCTTTGATTGCAAGGGTGCGGACCTCGGCCATGATCATATCAATGGTTTTCCGGTTAAATTCCGAAAACCGTTGGTGTTCACTGAGGCGGCCGACCTCAAACTGTTCGTGAAGAACAAACTCCATCTCTCGTCTGTCTGCAAGGACCTGGGCCATAAGATGGTTACTCCCTATATTGAATTCCGGATCATTGGTTTTATTCCTCTTTTTTCACCAGGGCCCGGCTTTTGAGTTCTCTTTTCAATAATTTGCCGGTACTGGATTTGGGCAGTTCGGAAACGATGATAAATTCCTTGGGAACCTTGAAAGGGGACAACTGAGTTTTCAGATAGGCTTTCAGGGCCACGGGATCAATCTCCTGCCGGTGTCTGGGCACCATATAAGCTACGATTCTTTCACCGTATTCCTTGTCCGGCATTCCGATAACCGCACATTCCTCAATCTCGTGCCGGGTATAGAGGACCTCTTCCACTTCCCTCGGTGAAACATTTTCCCCTCCGGTAATGATCAGCTCCTTGATCCGGTCCACAATATACAGATAACCGTGATCGTCTATATAGCCCACATCGCCGGAGCGGAACCATCTGCCCCAGAAGGCGGCCTTTGTGTCTTTTTTACGGTTCAGATACCCCTTCATGATATTGGGGCCGGATATGCAGATTTCTCCGGGTTCATTATCCGGAAGTAAATTCCCCTTTTTGTCGCAGATCCGGATTTCCACATTGGGGGCGGCGGTTCCAACGGACCCCACCACATGTTTGTAGAAATGGTTAAAGGTCACCATGGAGGCGCTTTCGGTCATGCCATAGGCTTCAAAAATATCCAGGCCGGTTCTGATTTTCCATTCTTTTACCACCTCCCTGGCCATGCTGGCGGCGGCGGAAAAACAATACCGGACAGATCCCAGCTTCTCCTTTAAGTCCGGAAGTGACAACAGCCGAATATACACCGTGGGGACGGCATAGAGTTTGGTCACAGTGAATTGTCCGACAGCAGCCAGCAATCCATCCATATTAAAAGAGGACTGGATCACAAGACCCCCGGCCGTCAAGATCGTGGAATTCATGATATGCATCTGGGCAAACACATGGTTCAGGGGAAGAAAGCAAAGGGCGCGGTCATTCTCATTGGACCGTTCACTTCGGGAAACATTATAGGCCGAGGCCATGATATTTTTATGGGTCAGCTCCACCCCTTTGGGCACACCGGTGGTTCCGCCGGTATAGAGGATGGCTGCCGTATCATCGGGTTCCCGGTCAAGGGAGTTAAAATCACCGGTTTCAGTTTCGATCAAGCTTGAATAGGAGGTTTCCCCGGTATCGGCAATGAGGATGTCAAGGCTCGTCGTTTTTTCCAGGTCGGGAATTTTCCGATCATCGGTAAACACGATCCTGGGTTTGCAGTCTTCAAGGACAGGGGCAAGTTCGCTCCGGGTCATGGCATAGGGAAGGGTCACGGCCACGGCTCCAGCCTTGAGGATTCCGAAATAAAAACAGAGCCATGAATTGGAATTGGGGGCGCAAAGGGCAATGTGATCCCCCGGAGAAACCCCCATTCGCTGAAGTGCTGAAGCAATCTTATTAGATTCAAGGTTCATCTGCCGGTAGGACAAGGCGGTTTTTCCGTCCATCAAGGCCATATTGTCCGGAAAGTGGAAAGCAGATATCTCAAGGTTGTTTGCTATATTCATGTTTATAATCCCTTCCCCTGCCGGGAAACAATCATTTTATGCACAAAAAAATCGTCCGAATTTGACCTAACAAGCGTTAGGTTTTTTTATCGACTGTTAATGAATTATCATGGGGATTATATTTTGTCAATACAAATTCTTTTCAAATCCCATTCTTGATTTATCCGCTTGATTTCATAATATAATATTCATATTCCATTGGCCACTTCAAAGGCATCCCAGATGGCATACATAATATTGGCCACCCTTCTGGCATCTCCTAAAAGATAGACCTGGGGCACATCAAACCGGATATCCTCGTAAAGGGACCGGTTGGAGTCGTATCCAACGGCAAGAACGACGGAATCGCATTGGATTTTCTCTTCCCCTTCCTTTGTATCACAGGTAATGGTTCCGTCGGCATATCCTTTTACCCTGGCCGAGGTGATGACGTTGATTCCGTTAAACGGGATCAATTCTTTGAGCATATCGCTGTTGGAATGACATAGGGGACCGTTCACGGCCAGCAGTTTATCCATCACTTCCACAATGGTTACGGTTTTTCCTTCTTGTGCAAGCCATAGAGCGGTTTCACAGCCGATAAGCCCGCCGCCCACCACCACCACCCGGTTCCCGGGATCTTTCTTTTTCAGCAAAACCTCTTCTGCCGTAAAAACCCGGGTATCGTCTCCCAGGACCAATTTTTTGGGAGTTGACCCAGTGGCAATGATCACCGCATCAAATGCATTGGACAGGATAAACCCTTTATCAATGGCTGTATTCAGATTTACCGGCACCTCCAGGGTTTCCAGTTGACGCCCGAACCAGGCCACCAGGGCCCCGTCATCTTCCTTGAAGTCCGGGACCCCGCCGGGGATGAGGTTTCCGCCCAACCGGTCCGATTTTTCATAGAGCACGGGTTCATGCCCCCTCAAGGCCAGGACCCGGGCGGCCTCGCAACCGGCAACCCCGCCGCCTACAATCAAGACTTTTTTCTTTTTCAATATGGGAGTGTAGGCCCTCACCTTTTCCCGGGCAGCCTGGGGATTGACGGCGCAGTTCAGGGCTGAATAGGCCTGAACCCGGCCCATGCAGCCTTCATGGCAGGAGATGCAGGGCCGGATGGAGCTGATATCCCCGGACTGAAGCTTGTTGACATAGTCCGGGTCCGCCAAAAGGGGCCGCCCCAGGCTGATCATATCGCAGACCCCGTCCCGGATGGCGCCCAGGGCCGTATCCGGGTTGTCCATGCGGCCGGCGCAGATAATGGGAACATTGACATGTTCTTTCATGATCTTGGCATAGGGCATGAACAGACCCTTTGCCTGGTACATGGGCGGATGGCTCCACCACCAGGAATCATAGGATCCCACATCCACATCCAGGGCTGCATACCCGAATTCCACCAGGAGTTTGGCCGCCTCAATGCCCTCTTCAATATCCCGGCCCTTTTCGATAAATTCTTCTCCGGGCAGGGCTCCGGATCTAAAATCTTTGATAAAGCTTTTGGGGCTATACCGGAGCGTCACCGGAAAATCAGGCCCGCAGGTGTTCCGGATTTCTTCCAGGATTTCCCTTGCAAACCTCAGCCGGTTTTGGAGGGAACCCCCATATTCATCGGTCCTGTGATTAAAAAAGGAAATGGCAAACTGGTCCAGAAGATATCCCTCATGGACTGCATGGATCTGAACCCCGTCAAACCCTGCCCGCTTGGCATTAAAGGCCCCTTTCCCGAACATGGAGACAATGTGCCGGATTTCCTCCTTCGTCATGGGCCTGCAGGTCTTGTCCAGCCACCGGTGGGGGATAGCCGAAGCCGATACGGGCGGGTATTCCCCCATATTGGTGGGAACCGTGACCCGGCCAAAACCCCCGGACATCTGCAAAAATATCTTTGCATCATAGGCATGGATCCGTTCCGTCATCTCCAGGGCCGTGCGGATAAAATGGACCGGGTTATGGGTGGAACAGGGGACGTGCGGCATGGCATGTTTTTCAACTGTGTTGTCCACAAAGGTCACACCGGTGAAAATCAGTCCTGTCCCGCCCCTGGCCCGCTGTGTATAATATTCTATCC
>JAABTB010000261.1 GCA_011390085.1 Desulfobacula sp. | reverse complement strand
CCATAATTCTGTGGCCCAGTTCAGATTCTCCGATCTGAAAAAAATAAATAAACAGGATATGCAGCCCGGGGATCTCATCTTTTTCGGCAACACAAAGAAAAAAAGAATCAATCATGTCGGCGTTTATATCTCGGACAATAAATTTATCCACGCCAGCAGCAGTCAAGGCATTAAGGTATCCGGCCTGGATGAAAACTACTGGAAGAAAAGATTTATGGGGACCAAGCGGCACGAGGGCCTGAGTTCCGGTTTTGATGCCGATAGAATCCGGTTTGAGACCACGCTGCAAATCCCGGTTCATGAGAGAGGAAGCATAATGAGCTACCGGCGGGACGACTTCAGCGCAAATGATCTATCCCGGCAGGAAGATTTAGATAACCCTGCCTCCGGAACCCTGAGCTCAAATGATTCCCGGTATTATCTGCATGAAATCGGTTATGGCCATTCCCTGTCCGACGGGCTTGATATCAATCTGAGCGCCATCCATGAAAATTTCGACGTCTATACGGCCTGGCCTGAATTAAACTCCGATACCGCCGAGGCCGGTTATCTGGCCTATGACTCCGTATACGACACGGCTGACAGGCTCGGGTTCAAACTGGCCGGGGCTTTCCAACCCAGCTCCTGGCTCAGCATCTCCCCCTCCATTACCTATTATGACTATGCCAAAGGAAATGAGGAGATCTTAAATGCCCCGGAATGGTTGTTCGGCTTGAATACCGTTCTGTTGCCCTTCCATAAACAATGGTCCTTGTCCATGCTGCTTCAGTATTCTGAAAAAGATGATTTTAAAGATATGAATTCCCCTTACAACCGGTTCAGTTCTCTTGATCTGGCCATCAAGCTGGGGATCCATCTTACCGACAACCTTCAATTCTCCATCATGGGAGAACATGATAAGCGCTCAGCCGCCTATGGGATTGCCGGTGACTCTCTGATCATGGATTCCAAGATCAGCAATGTTTCCATGTCCTTTGATTACAGCTATTAATAAAAAGACTGCTCTTCTCTTTACACTCCAATAAAACGAATAAAATTTGCTCCTGGTTGTTTCCCCTTGACCTTGAATTTATCTTCTGTTAACTATCCTGTCTTGAAATGGTTAACAAAGAAATCTCCATAAAGGATGAAATCCTGAAAATCCTCTTTCTGGCAAAGGGGGAAACCGTGTCCGGGGTCCGGCTCAGTGAAATGCTGAACATTTCCCGAGTGGCGGTATGGAAACATATTTCATCCTTAAAGGAAACCGGAGTTGATGTGGCATCCCGGCCCAGGGGCTATGCCCTGCTCAACCCGGATGATCTGCTGCTGCCCTTCTGCTTTAAAGCCGGATTTCACAACAGAATTTTCCATTTCCAGGAACTTGAATCCACCATGGATCAAGCTAAATTACTGGCCAGAAGCCAGGCCCCCCATTTAAGTGTGGTGATCGCTGAAAACCAGACCACGGGAAGAGGACGGCTCCTGCGCAAATGGTTTTCATCAAAGGGCGGGCTCTGGTTCACCCTGATCTTAAAGCCCCAAATCCCTCCGGTCCTGTCCTATATCTATAATTTTGCCGCATCCCTCTGTCTTTCAAGAACCTTAAACCGCCTCTGGGATCTTGAGGTCAAGGTCAAATGGCCCAATGATCTCCTCTTGAACGGGCAGAAGCTGGCCGGGCTTCTTTCGGAAATGGAAACAAAGGGGGATATGACGGAATTTCTCAATATCGGGATCGGTTTGAATGTGAACAATGACCCCCGGCAATCTGAGCCCAAAGCCATTTCCATCAAGGACGTTCTGAACAGGGAGGTATCCCGCCGGTTCATCCTTGAATCCTTTCTCGCGGATTTTGAGGATCAGATCCAGACCCTGGACGCTAAAACCCTCATCGGGCTATGGAAAAAACAGACCTCCACCATCGGCAGCCGGGTGAGAATAGAAACCTTTGGGGAAATTGTCGAAGGCCTTGCCCTGGATGTGGACGAGACCGGTGCCCTGATAATCCGGGACAACTCCGGTGAAATAAAAAAAATAATTTACGGAGACTGTTTTCATACTTAACAAAGGAAACCCCTGCATGACCGATTCAACCGATCTTAAAATGACCGTATATTCATCTTTATTTGTGGCCCTGATTGCCGTGGGGGCCTTCATCGCCGTTCCCATCGGGCCTGTTCCCATTGTCCTTCAAAACATGTTCGTGCTTCTGGCCGGACTCCTTCTCGGACCTGTATGGGGCCTTGCCTGTGTGGCCGTCTACCTCATCATCGGCCTTGCCGGGCTTCCGGTCTTTGCCGGCGGAACTTCCGGCCTGGGAAAACTCTTCGGACCAACCGGGGGCTATCTCCTGGGATACCTGCCCTGTGTGTTTATCACGGCAAGCGTTTCCAAGGCCCTGGGCAAAAAGCCGGCATTTGACATCCTTGCCATGGTCCTGGGTTCCTTAATCGTTTATAGCGCAGGGGTTCCCTGGCTCAAGGCCGTGACCGGCATGAGCCTTGAAAAAGCAGTCATGGCCGGCATGGTTCCCTTCCTTATCGGAGATGCCTTGAAAATTGTTGCCGCCGCCTTTCTTGCAAAATCCCTCAGACCTTTGATGAAATTATAATCCCTGCAAAACCGGAGCCCTCTCAATGCCAACGACCATTATCGACATACAGGATCTCTCCTTCGTCTTTGACGACGGCTATATCGGGCTGAATCGAATTTCCCTGTCCGTTCAGCAGGGAGAATTCATCATCCTGGCCGGAAAAAACGGGTCAGGGAAAACGACCTTTTTAAGGCATCTGAACGGACTTTTAATGCCGACCTCGGGCATGGTCCGGGTCAATGGAAAAGAAATTTCAAAGCATCTCATTGAAACCCGGAAAACCTTGGGAATGGTGTTCCAGGACCCGGATACCCAGATGGTCGGGGATACGGTCTTTGACGAGGTGGCCTTTGGCCCTGAAAATCTCAAACAGCCCCGGGCCCTGATCAATGAAAAAGTGACCCGGGTTCTCAAAGCCCTGAACCTTTTTCATTTAAAAGACAGACATCCGGCCACCCTGTCGGGGGGGGAAAAAAGAAAGACCGCCATTGCCGGCATCCTGGTCATGGACCCAAAAGTCATTGTCTTTGACGAACCTTTTTCCAACCTGGACTATCCCGGCATCCTTCAGGTTCTATCCACCCTCATGGACCTTCACCGCGCAGGACAGACCCTTATCATCGCCACCCATGATATTGAACCCATTGTCTGTGAAGCCGGCCGGATGATCATCATGGAAAGCGGGAGAGTCATGGAAGACGGTGCGCCTCTGGACCTTGTCCCCTGCCTGGAATCCTACGGGGTCCGGGAGCCCTGCTTCTCAAAATTCAGATTGGAACCGCAGTCGTGGCAGAAATAACACCCTTTACCTATAGACCGGGGGATTCTTCTCTCCATCTTCTGGACGCAAGGCTTAAATTTTTTATCCTCAGCCTGATCAGTGTGTCCCTGGTGGGTTCGGGATTTATTTCCACAGGAATCTATTTTTTGATGCTTCTTTTATCCCTTAAAAAAACAGGTCTTCATTTTTTTTCCATATTGAAGCATATGAAATTATTTTTGGTCCTGCTCTTTTTTATTTTTCTCGCAAGGGCAGTGACAACCCAGGGGGATATTCTTGTTTCCGTTTACAGCCTTGCCCTCACCCGGCAAGGCGTGACCCAAGGGGGGCTGGTCGCCTTTAAATTCTTTACCGTCATGCTGACCGGTCTGATTTTTTCCGTTACCACCCGACCCTCATCCATAAAAGCCGCCGTTCAATGGTTTTTAAAACCCGTTCCCCTGGTCCCGGAAAAACGGGTGGCCGTCATGATCAGCCTTGCCATCTGTTTTTTGCCCATCATCCTGCGACAGGCAAAAGAGATCTCCGATGCCCGGAATGCCCGGTGCGCCCATCTTCAAAAAAATCCGGTAAAAAAAATCATGGGCCTTGTTCTG
>JAABTB010000260.1 GCA_011390085.1 Desulfobacula sp. | reverse complement strand
CAGAACCTATCTCACGGACCTGCCTCAAAACAGGGTGTCAGGGGATAACGGGTTCAAAGCCGATATCTGTCCGGTCCACATTGACAAAAAAAGGTATGCCCGGATCAAAAAAATAGCCGGGGAAAATAATACCAGCCCTTTTGCCGTTCTGCTTTCTGTTTTTCAGATTCTCATGTTCAGCCGCACCCATGAAAATGATCAGGTCACGGGAATCGCCTATGCCGGCCGGAACCGGATTGAGACGGAATCCCTGGTCGGTTTTTTGATGAATACGTTGATTGCCCGGCATCAGATCCGCATAGAATCCAGCTTTAGCCAATTTCTGGGCCAGGTTAAAAAAAATCTGGACACCCTGTTCCAGTACGCGGATATCCCTTTTTATCAGCTCAGCAGAATCTGCCGGGAACAGGGACGGACAGATCCTCTTTTTAATTGTCTTTTTTTGATGCAGACGATGGATTTTCCCTTTCTGGACCTGCCAGAAGCCCAATCGGATTATCTTTATGCCAAAACCGGGGCCGCCAATGTTGATCTTACCCTGGAATTGTATGAAAAGGACTCAGGTATCAGCGGCTGGTTTAAATACAGGACAGAGTGCTTTTCCAGCCGGGAAATGGAACAGATGGCCGCCCGGTTTTCCCAGGTCTTGGAAAATGGGCTTGACCAGCCTGACGCCGGCATTGATACCATGGCGGGCATGAATCGGTTTCCCGTCTCCCCCATGCAGCACGGCATGCTTACGGAAACCCTCAGGGCACCCCATGGCGCCGGTGTCTATGTGGAACAGATTGTGTTTGACATGGCCCAGGAGATTGATCTTAACCGGTTTACACGGGCGTGGGAAGACATTATCCGTCACCATGAAATTCTGCGGCTTGGATTCATGTGGAAAGGGCTTGATTTTCCGGAACAATATATTGCCCCGGTCCGGCCTCTGAAAATTGAGTACAATGATTGGAGCGAGGTCAGCCCCGGGGAAATAAAAGAATACCTGGACATGTTTCTAAAGGCGGACCGGCGGCTGGGATTTTCCCTTGACAACCCACCGGCCTTCCGGGTGGCTCTTTTTAAGACAGGCCCGCGGCGGTATACCTGCTCCTGGAGCTTTCACCATTGCATTGCAGACGGCAGGTCCATGGTGTTTATCCTGCGGGATTTGTTTCTGGCCTACAAGACGCCGGGAATCAATCTGACTCCGGCCGGATCATTCAAACACTATATCCTGTGGCTGAACCGGCAGAAGCAGAACCAGGCCAGACAATTCTGGACCGATTACCTTACGGGCTTCAACGAGCCTATGATCTTTCCTTTCAGTGCCCGGGAAAAAGCCGAGGTTCAGGGCCGGCGGCAGCAACACGCCATACCTCTTGCCACAGGCGCTCATGAAATCCGGTTGTCTTCCCTGGCCACTCATAATATCAAAAATATGTGCCAAAAGAGCGGTCTCACCTTGAATTCTTTTTTAATGGGGGCCTGGGCCGTATTGCTCAGCCATTATACCGGGAAAACAGATATCCTTTTTGGCGCCACTATTTCCGTGAGACATTTTGAACAGGACCGGGTCGACAAAACAGGGATGTATATCACTACTGTTCCGGTGCGGATCAATGTCCGGCCGGATCAACCCCTTATCGATTTTATTTCAGACATCCGCCGGCAATGGTCGGCAATACGGGAACATCAGCACCTGTCCCTTACCGATATCCATGCCCTGAGCCCCATCAAGGGGACCCTTCCCCTTTCCGAGATATATTTTTCCTATGATTATCATTGTCTCGACTCTGCCCTGGATGAATACAAACCGGCCGTTTCCTGTTCCAAGGTCCTTCTTCTGGAACGGACCCCCGCATCCATTTTCCTGGCGGTACAGGGGATTGATAATCTGGTTATTTCCATCGAATATGACCAGCGTAAATTTAATGCCCGGATCACTCGGCAGATTCTGGATCATCTGGCGGTTTTTTTAAAGTCTGCGTCTGAAAATCCCCAGGCTCGCCTCATGGACCTCCCGGTTTTAGCGGAATGGGAAAAAATAAAGATTGCCGAAAAACTCAATACCTGGAAATACCATTTAAAATCAGATGCTTGTGTCCACCATCGCTTTGAAATTCAGGCAGGCTTCAATACCCGTATGACAGCGGTTACAGACGGTCAACGCACCTTTACCTACGGGCAATTGAACGCCTTTGCCAACCAGATCGCTCATTTTCTGATCTTAAAGGGCGGGGGGCCTGAAAAAAAGGTTCTGGTGCTTTTGGAACAAGCTTCGGATTTAATTGCCGTGCTCCTCGGTGTGCTCAAATCCGGGTCCTGTTATATTCCCCTGGACATTTCATATCCTGACGAAAGAATCCGGTATATTTTAACGGATGCCGCTCCTGACGTGGTCATTACCACAGGCGAGAATCAAAAAAGAGTTGAGAGCGGCCAGGCTCAAATGGTTCTGATGGATAAGGATCTCATGGAAATTCTGACAATGGAGACCGGTAATCTTAAAGAACGGGTTGCTCCGGACCATATGGCCTATATTATTTATACCTCCGGCTCCACCGGGAGCCCCAAAGGAGTTGTCATTGAACACAGGGCTTTGATGGTTTTCACAAAATCAGTTGCTGAAATCTATGATATCCAGCCCAATGACAGGGTACTGCAGTTTGCTTCCATCAGTTTTGATGCCTCGGTGGAAGAAATTTATCCCACGCTTTTTTCCGGGGCAACCCTTGTCATGAGGCCCCAGAGGCTTTTCCATACACCGGGGCAATTTTTCGATTTCTGCCGTCACCATCAATTGACCGTTATTGATCTGCCCACGTCCTACTGGCATCTGATTGCAGACCAGATTGACACGCTGTCGGTTCCGGAACAATTGCGGCTGATTATTATCGGCGGGGAAGAGGCCCATCCGGACAAGGTCAGGAAGTGGCAGGCCCATATGGGAGGGAACGTTCGGCTCATCAATACCTATGGCCCCACTGAAACTACAGTGGCAGTGACCTTTTGCGATTTACCCCAGCAGAACATGGAAACCGGAAGGGTTCCTATCGGCCAACCCTTTCCTGATGTCAACCTGTGTATTCTCAATCATTTTCAACAGCCTGCTCTCCCGGGGATCACAGGTGAACTGTATATCGGCGGCCCCCAGGTGGCCAGGGGATATTTAAACAAACCGGATCAGACCCAAACGGCCTTCCTTGCTATTGATGGCCCGCAGAACAGGGAGCGGTTTTTTAAAACCGGTGACCAGGTGTTGATGCTTCCGGAAGGACAGGTGATCTTTCTTGGGAGAATTGACCGGCAGATCAAAATAAGGGGATTCCGGGTCGAACCCGGAGAAATTGAGAAAACCGCTCTGTCCCATGGGCAGGTCAGTGAATGCGCCCTTGTTGTTTCAGAGGATGCGGACGATAATCCTATCCTTACCCTGTTCATTGTTCCCAAACAAGGGGGGAACCCGGGCTCCGGGATAGCAGCGAACGAAGAGAAATCAGCGGCTGCCGGCGAAGTCGTGTTTGACTGCCGGGACGTTAAAACATGGCTGATATCAAGGCTTCCCGGGTATATGGTGCCGTCGGCCCTGGTTGCCGTTGAGGCCTTGCCCTATACAGCCTCGGGGAAAATTGACTACCCTTGCCTTGAGCGGATGGTCCGGGACAATAGCATCTCCGGCCGGGCCGGCCTGCAAAACGAGGGTGTCGGACCGGAAGCGGATTCAGAAGCAACCCATGACATTGGTCTTAAAGAATATGAGACAAAGCTTACGGAGATCTGGGAAGAGATTCTGAAAACCCGGGCTTTCTGTTCCACAGATAATTTTTTTGATATTGGTGGATCTTCTTTGAGCGCCATCAGGCTGATTTCAGCCATTGAAAGAAAATTTGAAATTTCTTTGCCCGTGCTGGCCGTTTTTCAATTTCCCACTTTAAGGGAATTGGCAAAGATAATTCAAAAAAACGATACCC
>JAABTB010000259.1 GCA_011390085.1 Desulfobacula sp. | reverse complement strand
TAGCTAACCTTTCGATTAGTTATCCCAGGTTCAAAGGTAGATTATCTACGTGTTACTCACCCGTGCGCCACTCTACTCAGGATTGCAAGCAATCCCTTTCTCGTTCGACTTGCATGTGTTAAGCACGCCGCCAGCGTTCATTCTGAGCCAGGATCAAACTCTCCAGTTTTATCCTTTTGTACTTCAAACTCTTAAGGTCTTGTTATAGACCCGCTCTTAATTTCTTCACTGACCAATTTTCAAAGATCAAATCTTACTGCTTTTCTTTCCGGTTCCTCCCTTAAGAAGAACTCTGGAAGAATATATGAAGTTTTAATGAATGTCAAACATTTTCTTAATCATTCTTTCATAAATATTTATCATTTAAGACCAGACCTGTCGGCAGTTGCTCTCCAAATTGAACGGTTCTTTCCGTTACTGCCATTTCCGTCTTTTCATTGATGATCGTGGCATATATCCCCTTTGCCTCTCTAAATTCCAACCAGTCTATGATCTTTCTCCGGCTTTCCGGATCAATGTCCCGGGTTCTGTCCCCGGTCTTCCGTGACATCTGAGCCACCATCGGCTCAACCGGATCATTTTTCTGCCAGGCCTTTCCCATGATTTGATCCAGCCATTTCACTACCTCTTTGGCCGGAACAACCCTATCAACCGATCCATAGAAGAGTTCCCGGGCGCCGATACGGGACAGGGTCCAGAGCAGATTGCCCTGTTTTTTCCCCGGCTTTAGTTGCTTTAGAAGAGATTTTGCCAATAAAATTTTATCTTTTACCAAAAGCCTTTCCATATTCCCTGTGGCCATCCAGAGTTCAATCTCCTCTTGGGGGGAAAAACTTGTTTTATTTTTGCCGCTTATCAAATAAGCGGAAATATCCTGAAAAAACTGCCTCTGCTGTCCTGCATTCAAACCGGCCGCAATCCTTCTGATAAATATCCACCATTCCAGCCTTGGCTGAAATGATTTTTCGAAATTTAAACCGGATAAATATATTTTCCATAATCGAATTGCCCGTTCACTGTCAAAAGCATCTCCAAATCCCGGTCGCATACAAAATCCAGTCAGATTCAACCACCGGGCCTCGTGCTCCGGAGAAAATTTCCGGGTGTTTTCAGCGGTCATCAGACTGTCTGCAATTTTCCGCAAAAAGGACAAGGGCCAATTGGATTTTTTCTGTCCGACGATTTCTTCAACCGTCCTTGCAATTGTTCTGAGTCCGTCATGGGGATCGGCTTCGACAAAGACCTCGCGAATCTTATGGCAAGCCTCCATGATCAAATCCTCATCATAGATTTCGGTTTCGGTTGAAGCAATCCCCCTTTCCCCATCCCTTAACTGGAATTCCAATTTCCATTTATGGGCGCTGATATCAGACTGACAATACATGGAAAGGGTCCCCATTTCCGTATATTCTGCTGCTATGGTTACCGGGATGGTTTTTCTCCGGCTTGTTTTTCCAAACCGGATAATGGTTTGAAGAGGGGCCAGGATGGAAAAAGAACCATCCACCGGGATCAGTTCACCCGGCTTATCACCGGACCGATAGCTGGAACTGTAGACGTGAAACTCAACCGGTTCATTGGCTCTGACCTCATATTTAATATCTGGAAGATGAATCTTGGTCCCCTCATCCAACCCCCTCTCAACAATACAAACCGCTTTCGGGTCCTTCTCATCTTTGATGGAAACTCCGATATAATAGCTTCTTGGGCTCCCACTGCCGACTCTCACACCCTGCCCCATCTTTACAAGGCCATAATATGACGCACCAATCCCAACCGCCAACTCAGGGACTTTATTTTCAAGAACCTCTGGAAAGTCTGTGGAATTTGCCTTAAACCATTTGCCTATGGCTTCCCTGATTCTTTGTTGAACCATATCCGGTTTAAGCGTTCCGCCATTGAACAATATAAAATCAGGCAGGGGGTCTTTTGACAGATTTTTCAGGACATCAATCCTGTGTTTTTCCAGAAAAGAGATGATATGTCTTGTTATTGAGGGTTCTTTTTCAAAGGGCAGGCCAAACTCATTTATTATTTTCCCTTCATCAATGTCTATACGCTGGTCAGGTTCGATAAAAGGAAAAAATTCTTCCAATAATTTGCCCTCAACATCGGATTGATTCAAATCTGCTGAAAGCGTGCCTGAAATCAAGGATCTCCCTTCTCCCTTGATCGTAATTCGGACGGCGGTCTCGCCCGTATCCAATATTTTCTCTTTGGCTTCCCGGCACCTATGGCACAGGGTTTTCCACTTTTCAGCAGTTAGTCCAGATTTTGTCCTGAATTTTGATTCAACAACCCTGGCCAGAGCAAGATCGATATTGTCTCCGCCAAGAATCAGGTGATCACCCACGGCAATCCTTTCAAATTTGGGAGACCCTTCCGATTCCTTCAAGCTGATCAGACTGAGATCTGTTGTTCCGCCCCCCACATCACAAACCAGAATCAAATCCTCCGGTTTAACATGATCCTGCCAGTCATTCTCATGGTTCATCAACCAACTGTAGAAGGCAGCCAAAGGCTCTTCAAGAAGGGTTACAGCCGCACCGAACCCGGCTGCTTTCACAGCTTCCAGGGTGAGTTCCCTGGCTTCCTCGTTAAAAGAAGCCGGAACTGTCAGGATCACCATCTGGTTTTCAAGGAATTGATCCTCATCTTTGACAAAATGGTTCCATGCATTTTTAACGTGCAATAGATATTCTGAAGTCGCAATGACCGGAGATATTTTTTCAAATCCTTCCGAACCCCAGGGCAAAATTTTGGCCTTTCTGTCGGCATTGGGGTTGCACAGCCAGCTTTTAGCCGAAGAAACCAATCGTGAAGGTATTTTGGAACCATGATCCCGGGCAAAACAGCCGGCAAAAAGATCCTCTCTTTTTTTCCACGGATGTTTTAATGCGTCCTTTGATATATCATATTCACCCGGAATGTATAAAAAAGAAGGCAGGACCTGTGCCTTTGTAAATTCACCATAACCGGTCAGTTGAGGTATATTGAAAACTTTGATCAGATTCTGATTCTCGTTCTTTGATGTTCTTTTTGAAGCTTCATTGGCCAAAGACGCCACATCCACATATGAAACAGCGGAATTGGTTGTTCCAAGATCTATGCCGATAATATAATGATGCTTTTGAAAATCCAAGTTAACTCCTGAATATGATTTTAATTTTACTGAATTTCAACTTCTGCGGGAATAATCACTGAAGCATCCCGTACATCGGACAGTTTTGGAATTTCGTTTTTCCCTGCTTTCCATCCCCGATGTTTCAGAATACCCTTAAAAGGGAGAGCGCCGGTAACCTTTCCCACCAGCGTAATGGAATCAATATCAAATTCAGGCTCAATCGTGATGGTTTCGCCTTCTTCTTTGTCGACAACCGGTTTGGGGTCTATATATTTTTTAATGACCTTTTTACAATCTTCCTGGATGCTCCGGGCAGCAGCCCCGATCTGATCGTCTTCATACCGGCTTAAATCCTCTGCAAAAAAGTCCAGAAGCCGCCCCTCCCGCTGAAGAACTGACAGACTGTGCAAAAAAAGACGCCTTTTTCTATCCTGTTCTATTTTATGATCCACAAAATCGGCTTTTGGTTTTTCCCGTGAAAAGGTCTTTTGGTTTCCGATCTGAATCTGCCCAATCATCTTCATGGTGAATCTTTTCAAAACAACCCACAACAGCAATCCCAACATCAGAAACATCCCGGTTATTGCAGGGACTATTCCAAAATAAAAATTGCCGGAGACCCATCCAAGACGATCAATGATAGCGGGCACATCATTCATCAGAGCTTCTTTACCGCCATTCATGATCAGGTTTAAAGACAACCACTTCAAAGAAAAATATAAGCCGATATTAAGAATAGCGCTGACGATCACCATAAATATGAAAATAATCACAAATGATTTTTTTGAAAATATTTTTGAAAAATCCAAAAGCTGACTCTCCTTTTCAAGGTCCATAAATAGAAAACCATGCTGTGGGTAGCAG
>JAABTB010000258.1 GCA_011390085.1 Desulfobacula sp. | reverse complement strand
AGGGGATATCCAGCTCCGTCCCGAGCCGGATGAAAGCCCTCTGGTAGTAAAGATGGCGCAGACCCTTGATGTCGTCATCGGTTAGATCCCTTGCCCGGTACCGGACGGCGTCATTGGCCATATTGGATGCAAAATGGCCCCAGGGAATATAGGAATTCCGCCTCAGGTATTCAAACACATGGGTGCTTTTGTCGTGGGAAACATATTCTCCCGTGATCTCATTGGTTCCCTGGACTCCGGGTTTCAATACCAGGGCGTTCTTCCAGGGATCAGGCAGATGGGGGTTGTTCACCAGGACTTCAAACACTTCAGGGTCATGGATGTCCGGACTCAGCCGTCCCGAGGGATGTTTTTTATACCCGATTCCCACCGGGGTTTGAAGGTCCGGACCAAATATGATCCGGCAGGATTTCCGGGCCAGGAGCATCAGCTCTTCAGGGTCTGTGGAGGCCTGGGCCAGGGCGATCTGAAGGGGGTGGGGCAAGAGCCTGAGAATTTCAATTTTCTCTTTGAGGCCAATAGTTCTGTTATCCCGGGCCAGTCTGATATTTTCAAGGAGGGAACAGGGTTCCGGAGCGGGAATGGCTATGGTTTCAGGGTGCTTTGCCTTTGCATCGGCCCAGGCCGAATTGATATAGGTGGTTCCCCGGAAGGCAAAGGGGTTATGGATTTCATAGATCAGGTCGGCTTCGGGCTCATAAAGGTCTTTGTTTGGGAAATTGGCCCGGTTATCCACACCGGTGCCGTCTTCCAATTCTCCAAGGCTCTGCAGGTAGTCATGCCTTCTCAGGTTCCGGACCCCAAAGCAGGGCCTGTGAATTCCGACCTTAAACCGGCCGTCTTTTCCCACGCAGGATCTCAATTCCGTCATATTTCCGGTGCTCCCGAGGGAATAAGGCAGACAAAGGTAAAGTCTTTGTCAAAGGTGTTCCTGAACTGGTGTTCGACATTGGCGGGAACAAAGACGGCGGATCCCTTTTTCAGCGGATGCCACTGATCCTTGATCCATACTTCTCCCTTGCCTTTGTGGACAAAGACCTCATGTTCCCAGTCATGGGCATGCCGGGGGGTGAACCCGCCGGGACCCATTTCAAAGACCCGCATGCAGAAATTCTTTGCCCCGTCCTCTTTGCCGATCATCACGCGCCCTGCAACCTGCTTTACGTTTTCATTGTCCATGACAATGGGCAGGACGTCTTTATAATTCACTATCTTCATCAACAGGCCTCCTTTGCAAGGTTTTCCCAATATTTCTTCTCAAGCTTGAAAAGAAATATGCTATTTATTCATGGAATGTCAATGGGGTCTTCCCCTTTCCGCTCTAAGCCCTGGCATCAAATTTGCTGTTATCTCTGATTGGAGTTGTAGCTAAATATCAACACAGGAGAAGGTTTGGACCCTATTTCCAAAACCGGGGTAAGGGGGAGTAATACCCCTGCGGCATCCGTCGGCGCCCCCCATGCGGATCAGTTTTCCAGAACATTGAAGCTTGCAAAAGCCGGGGAACTGTTGCGGCATACGGCCCAGTTTGATAAATGGACCCAACTTTGTCAAAGGAATGACGATCTTGCTGATAAAATGGCGGATATCCTTTTGAAGCGCCATGCCGTGTTACAAACTGCAAAATCTGGCGGAAAGGTGGATTGGGAGGATTTTGATGCCCTGACCGAAACCCTTGAAAAAAATGGTATCTCCCTTCTAAAGAGCAGGGTTCTTTTAGCTCAAAGCCCTTATGTGACAAAAGCCGCCGGGAATCCCCGTTTTCAGATATCCAAAGAAAATCCCCTTGTCCTCAGCCTTGAATATCAAAATCATGTTCTGAACAACGGCCTCATCGGATACGGGGATTCAAACCGGCTGTTTCTGCCCTTGGGCGAGATTTCAAGAACCCTGGATTTCAGCATTGACGTCAACAGCACCCAGGGAAAGGCATCGGGGTGGTTTGTCTCCGAAGACAGAACATTCAGCCTGGATATATCAAAACAGGAAGTGTCTGCGGATGGAAAAAAGATGGATATCCCCGAGAACGGGGTTACGGTTGCCGACGGGGAGATCTATGTGGATGCCGACCTTCTTTCCCAGTGGTTTCCGGTTGATTTCTCCTATGATTTTTCACACCAGTCCGTCCGGATACTGCCCAGGGAAAAGCTTGCCTTCCAGCAAAGAATGGAAAGGGAGCAGGCCTGGAAGCTGTCCGGGGGGTCCCAGGCCAATGATCCGGTTTTCCCCCGGGCATATTCGGAGTATGAATTATTCAGCCCGCCCTTCGTTGATATGGGTCTGACCACATCCTATACCGAGGGCTCCAAAGCGGATGACGAGTTTGATTCCGGGTTTGAATCCGGATTTTATCTGCTGTCCAAAGGGGATCTGGCAGGCATGACCTCTGAAATTTACCTGTCCGGGGATGATACGGATGGATTGGAGAATTCAAGACTGACCCTCAGACGAGATGACCCGGATGGAAAGCTGTTGGGGCCTTTAAAGGCCACCTCTGTATCGGCAGGGGATATCCGGACGGCTGAGTTTTCCATACTGGGCGGCGGTGAGACGGAAAAAGGGTTTGGGATCAGCAACGAAAGCCTTTACCGGTCCAGAAATTTCGATACCACTTTTTTTGAAGGAAATATCCCACCCGGGTGGCAGGTGGAAGTTTACCGGAACAATATGCTGGTGGGGACTCAGAGGGTCGGTGAAGAAGGTAAATACAGCTTTAATGACATCCCGTTATATTATGGGAAAAATGATTTCAGACTTAAATTTTACGGGCCCCAGGGCCAGGAAAGGGAGGAAACAAAAAGGATCGATGTGGGCGGAGACTTGTTAAAAAAGGGCTCGGGGGAATACGCCTTATCCCTGACCCAGAAAGATGTCCAATTATACGAGCCTGATAAAAACGGTCATACCCGGGATGAAGAAACCCTTAAATTGAATGGTTGGTATAATTACGGGCTTGCAAAAAATCTTTCTGTGGGCGGCGGGGTATCCAGCCAGGAAGTCAACAAGGAACGCCACACCTATCTGAACCTGGGGGCCAAAGGGAATCTGGAAGGGATGTATCTTGGCGGGAATTATGTCCACGATACAGAAGGTGGGGATGCGGTGGAAATGCTTGCCCAGACAGGGCTGGGTAAATTCGACGTCAATTTGCGGCAGCGCTTTTACCATGATTTTACCGAGGACAGCGGTGCAGGATCCTCAGACCCCTTAAAATCCGAAACCAGCATATCGGCATCGGGAGCCATAGAGGGGGAAGGGAATACTTCCGTCCTTCCTTTTACCCTGACCTATAGGGATATACAACGGGAGAACGCCCATTACAGTATTGTAGGGTCCAGAATCTCATCCAATATCCGGAATATACATTTGAACAATTACCTGCAATGGACGGAAAGAAATGCCTTTTCCGGGGATTCTCCCGTCCTGGACGGCAGTTTCCAGGCCATCACCCAGATGGGAAATCTCAGGGTCCGGGGAAAGCTGGATTACGAACTTGATCCCCGGACAGATATTAAAAGCGCTGAAATTTCCAGCTTTATGATCCTGGATAGAGATCTGAGCACCGAGGTCATCTTTAAAAAAGACATGGAAGAAGATGTCGATGAAGGGATACTAAGATTGAACTGGAACAACGGCAAAGTTGCCGTTTCCCCCCAGGTTTCCTATGATTCGGAGGGAGAAATGACGGCGCTTCTATCCTTTTCAACCTCCCTGGGAAGGGAACCGAGATCCAAAAAGATCCATGCCTCTTCCTCAGGCATGGCAGATGGGGGGGCTGCATCGGTAAGGGTCTATCATGACCGGAACAATAACCAGGCCTTTGACCCGGCAGATGAAGCCTTGCCTGATGTATCCGTAAAAGCGGTACAGTCTTACAGGGAGGCGGAGACGGATGAAACCGGCGTTGCCTTTTTAACCCTGCTTCCCAAAAACAAACCTACCGATGTGGTTCTGGATAAAGACACCCTGGAAGACCCGTTTTGGGAGC
>JAABTB010000257.1 GCA_011390085.1 Desulfobacula sp. | reverse complement strand
TCCTGGGCATGCTCAAACCGGCCGGTTCGGAAATTTTTTGTGGGAAAGGTGCCGGCCTCATTGATGACATTGACCAGAACGGCAGTGCCCAGGGCCGGAAGCCCCTGGCCGGTGACCGGGTGTTTTTGCAGCATGTCCACCCATCTTTTATTGGCCGCCTTAAACGCATCCGGGTGTTTCATTTCAAGGCGCGGGGCGCCTTTATCATCCACCACAATGGCTTTGATTTTTTTAGATCCCATGACGGCTCCGAGGCCTCCCCGGCCATGGGCCCGCCCCGGTCTTCCGTTCATGTCGGCCTGGTTGATGGAGGCGCCTTTCAGGCATTGTTCCCCGGCCTGGCCGATGCTCAATACCCCTACGGATTTGCCGTAGGTTTGCCACAGGTTTTCCATGACCGCGTAATTGCCTTTTCCGGCCAGATCACCGGCCGGAAGGATCTTCACCCCGTCCTTGTTGATGACGATCAGGCTGTAATCATTGTCTTCGGGTTTATCTTCCAGCACAAGAGCCGTGATGCCGAGCCTTGCCAGTTTCTGGGATACCAGCCCGCCGGCATTGCTCTCCTTGATGCCGCCCGTCAGCGGAGATTTGGCACCGGCGGAAAGCCTTCCTGAATCTGCCGCTGCTGAACCGGCAAGGATTCCGGGAGCAAAGATGAGTTTATTTGATTTTCCCAGTGCATGGCAGGTGGCCGGAACCTCATCCAGAATCATTTTGGATGTAAGTCCCCTTCCTCCCAGACCTGCATAGGCTTTTGGCACTTCCTCAAACCCAAAGGTTTTTTTCTTGGTATTAATTCTTAATAATTTCCCCATTTTTTTTCTCCTTGGCAAGAGTTTATAAAAAATTACCTATCTTCTTCTATGCCGCTTTCTGTCGGGTGGCGCCATTTTTACAAGTTTGGGTTCGAATTTTGCCACAATTTCAACAAGACCCTTTTGTTGATCCATGACATCTTCGATGTTCTTGTAGGCCATGGGTATTTCATCCAGCCCGGCGGAAATCAAAGTGATGTGTTGTTTTTCCATTATATCCTGAAGATCTTTAAAATCAAATTGTTTTATGGCTGCATTCCGGCTCATCCGTCTCCCTGCGCCATGGGCCGCAGACCTTAAAGACGCTTCGTTCCCGAGCCCCCGGACGATGAACCCAGGATCTGCCATGGAACCGGGGATAATTCCCAATACGCCTTTTCCGGCAGGGGTGGCCCCTTTGCGGTGAACCATCACCTCCTGGAGCCCGATTTTTTCCTTCCAGGCAAAATTATGATGATTTTCAATGGTGACAAGGGCGGTTTCCCCCAGGAAATCCAGCACGGCATCATGGATGATCTCATGATTGGCCGAAGCATACCGGCCCATGAGTTCCATGGCTTTGACATATTCCATGCCGTCTCCCTTTTGCATGTCCAGCCAGGCAAGATTGTTTAAAGCTTTTCCAAGCTCCGGGTGAAGGCGTTTGGCCCAATTGGAATAGTGCTCTGCAATCCTGGCCCCGGCCCCTCTGGAGCCGGAATGGGTTAAAAAAGCAAGGTATTCTCCGGCTTTTAAACCAAGATCATCCCGGGTCAGGATAAGTCTGCCGAATTCTGCAAAATGATTTCCCGACCCGCTGGTTCCGAGCTGTTTGTGGGCCGTATCTTTTAAGGATTTTACAAGGGGGCTGATATTCCAGTCTTGATCCAGGACCGGGTGCTGTCCGGGGCGTGAAAATTCTTCGCCCACCCCGAACCGGGTCCGGGTTTCAAGGGCCTTTCTAAAATCCTGGGGATGGGCTTCATAATTGCGGAAGGGCTGGGAAAGGACGGACAGCTTCATCCGGCAGGCAATATCCACGCCCACGGCATAGGGAATAACGGCATCCTTGACGGCCAGGACACCTCCGATGGGCAAGCCGTATCCCATGTGGGCATCGGGCATGAGGGCGCCCCTGACGGCCACGGGCAGGCTGACGGCATCTTCCATCTGGGCTATGGCGGCGGGATCCAGGTCCTTTCCGAAAACGGTATAGGGTGCCTTTTTCATCATTTCACCGGGTTTCCCCTTTATTAAATGGTTCCCGACTCCGACAGGTCCTGAAGCCCTTTCATATCCTTGATGATAATGGTTTTGGTCTGAACTTCAATCAGAGAAGAATCCATCATTTTTTTGAATACCCTGGAAACAGTTTCCGGGGTTGTACCGATGAGATTGGACAACTGGGCCTTGGAAATGGGAAGGGTTATTTTTTTGGTGTTTTTCTGCTCTTTTGAAAGTGTGAGAATATAAGCTGAAAGCCTTGCAGGAACTTCTTTCAGGCTTAAGTTTTCAATCTGTACGGTGAATTCCCGCAGCCGTCTTGAAAGATCGGCCAGAAGGTTCATGCCAAGCCCCGGCGTGCTGGTGATCAGGCTGACAAATTTTTCCCGGGGAAGAAAAAGGATGCCGGCTTTTTCAATGGCCATGGCCGAGGCCGGAAAATTTTTTCCCTCAAAGACCGGCACCTCGCCAAAGGTATGACCCGGCCCATAGATATGGAGAATCTGCTCCTTTCCTTCAAAGGACAGTTTGAATACTTTGACGGTTCCCCGTTCAACCATATAGAGTCCGTTGCCCTTATCCCCCTCGTGAAAGATCATTTCTCCCCTGTCAAACCCAAGGATGGAGGAAACCGAAGCGATTTTTGCAAGATGCTCATGGGACAGGCCTGAAAAAAGAGGGATTGCTTTCAGTTTTTCAATCATTTATATTGTCATATCCCCGGTCTGAAATTAATCTTTCAAAGCAACCTTCTAAAAAAAACGGATTACTTGATCCATGTCAAGGAGTTCCGCCTGTTTTTATAATAATTTAAAGACATGATGTAAAGTTCAATTGTTTGATTAACTTTAAAGAAGGAGATGTTCAATGTTTTGCTTTCAATGTCAGGAAACGGCAAAGAACCAAGGATGCACCATCAAGGGAATGTGCGGAAAAGAAGGGAGCACGGCGGATCTTCAGGACCTGTTGATCTATAACCTCAAGGGAATTGCCGTGATCGCGAGTAAAACCAAGGCGGCGGGAATCCAGGTGCCGGAGAAAACAGGGCTCTTCATCGCCCAGGCCCTTTTTACCACCATCACCAATGCTAATTTCAATGATGAAAACCTCATCAACTGGATCAACAAGGCCCAGGCCGTCAAAAAAGAACTGTTTGAATCGGTCAAGGGAAAGATCGGCTCCGACCTTCACGAGAGCGCCGCCTGGTACTCAAACGATGTGTCGGAATTCAAGGCAAAGGCGACCGACGTGGGCGTACTGGCAACGGCCCATGAAGACGTAAGGTCCCTGAGGGAACTGCTTGTTATTGGGCTGAAGGGGATTTCCGCCTATGCAGACCATGCCGCCGTACTGGGGGTGACAAAGCCGGAGATCTGGAATTTTCTTTATGACGGCCTTGCCTCCACGACCCAGGACCTGTCCGTGGATGAAATGGTGGGCCTTGTGCTGAAGGCCGGTGAAATTGCCGTCACCACCATGGCTGCCCTGGACAGCGCCAATACAACGGCCTATGGCAACCCAGAAATAACGGAAGTCAATATCGGCGTAGGAACGAATCCTGGAATATTGATCTCCGGGCATGATCTTAAAGATATGGAAGAACTTTTAAAACAGACCCAAGGGACAGGCGTGGATGTGTATACCCATGGCGAGATGCTGCCGGCCAATTATTACCCGGCCTTTAAACAATATTCCCATCTCAAGGGGAATTACGGCGGCTCCTGGTGGCACCAGAATGAGGATTTCGAAGCCTTTAACGGGCCGGTTCTCATGACCACCAACTGCATCATTCCCATGAAAAGCAAAAACACCTACCTGAACCGGCTGTTTACCACCGGCGTGGTGTCCTATCCCGGCGCCGTACATGTCCCGGACCGGGAAGCCGGCAAGGCCAAGGATTTTTCCAGGATCGTGTCCCTGGCCAAGACCTGCAAGGCGCCCGAAGAACTGGAAACCGGAAAGATCGTCGGCGGGTTTGCCCAT
>JAABTB010000256.1 GCA_011390085.1 Desulfobacula sp. | reverse complement strand
AAGACCCACCAAATCAAGGGCCTGCCGGGCCCTTTGGCGACGCTCCCTGGCGCCGGTTCCCCTGTAGATAAGGGGAAGCTCCACATTTTCCAGGGCCGAGGTCCGGTTTAAAAGATTAAATCCCTGAAATACAAAACCCAGATAGTGACGCCGCAAAAGGGCCCGCTGGTCCCGGGAAAGCCCTCCGACATCCACGCCTTTAAACCGGTACATGCCCGATGAAGGGGTATCCAGACAGCCCAGGATATTCATACAGGTGGATTTGCCCGACCCGCTGGGACCCATCACGGCCACAAAATCCCCCTCCTGGATTCGTACATCAATGCCCTGAAGCGCCGTGACCTCTGCCGGGCCTTTACCATAGCGCCGGGTCACAGCCTGGAGTTCGATGACCGGGCCGCTATTCTCCGATGCGGCAGGGGACGCCGCCATCATTCTTTCCCCAGGGTTTCCACGATCAGAACCATGCCCGGCGTTACCTCGGGGCCGGTGATGACGGTCATGATGCCGTCGCTCTCTCCGACGGTGACAAAAACTTCAACCGGCTGCCCGTCCCTCAGGGTCCAGACCCTTGATTTTTTTTTCTCGGATCTGACAAATTCTTTTTGCGGCATCCGGGCTCTCCGGGGTCTTGGGAAGAGTTTACCAATGATACTGCTGTTCCCGCCTGAAGGGCCTTTCTCTGTAGCGGGTGGCGTATAGCGCAGGGCTGCATTGGGCACCAAAACCGCATTTTCAATTTCATTGACCGTGATTTTCACCGTAGCCGTCATGCCGGGCCTCAGCAAAGAATCCGGATTATCCACGCTCAGGATGGTCTCGTAGGTGACCACACCGCTGACGATTTTTGACCCGTACCGGACCTGGGTGATCCTGGCCGGAAAGGGGGTATCCGGATAGCCGTCCACGGTAAAGACCGCCTTCTGTCCAGCTTGTACACGGCCCACATCAGCTTCGTCAATGTCTACTGAAAGATCCATCCGGGCCAGGTCTTCGGCCAGGGTAAATAAAATCGGGGCCTGGAGGGAGGCTGCAACGGTCTGGCCCGGTTCAATGGACCGCTTCAGGACAATGCCGTTAATGGGAGAATAGATAAGGGTTCTGGATAAATCCGTCTCAAAGGTCTTCAGGGCGGCCCGGGCCTGGGATACTGCGGCAATTGAGGCTGTTTCGTCGGCCAGGGCCCGCTCATGGGCAGCCTCGGCCGTGTCCAGGGCCCGTTTGGACGGAATTTGATTGTTACTCAATCGTCTGGATTCCCTGATCCGGGCCAGTTCATTCCCGGTCTCCCGGACCGTGGCCCGGATCTGTTTAACCCTGGCCTGGGCCGACTCCAGGGCGGCCTTGTACTGCTGAACCTGGGTCTCCAGCTTGACCGTGTCCAGCCTTGCCAGAACCTGTCCGGCTTCCACCTGGTCGTTAAAATCGACTTCAACGGTCCGGATGATCCCGGAAAGCTCGGACCCTACATCCACCTGGTTAGTGGGTTGCAGGGTGCCCGTGGCCGCCACCGTGATCACAAGATCGCCCTGCCCTGCCGTTTCGGTCTTATATTCGGTCTTATCCTCGCTTTTATCGGTTCCCCACCGGATCACACCAAAGACCAATGCTGCCGCAAGTATAAGCCAGAGCGCCCGCATTAGATACCGCCTGCCGCGTCCCGGACCGGACCCCTTTGCCAGGATTCCGGCAATATCCATATTTTGTTCAGTTTTTACACCATTCATGATTTTTTCATTCCTGTTTTTCAGACCCGAACCCGGCTGAAAATGAGGTCCAGCCTCCCCCAAGAGCTTTATAAAGCCGCACCAGGCCTGATACGATATTCCCCTCGCTCTGGATCAGATTATCTTCAAAGGATAGCAGGGATCTCTGGGCATCCAGCACGTCCGTAAAATCCGTCATCCCGGCCCGGTACTGGTTCAGGGCCAGATCCAGGGCCAGCATGGCCGCCTGCCGGGCCTCCTTCAAATTCTGTTTGCGGATCTGTTCTTCCATATATACGGTCAGTTGATTTTCAACCTCACCCAGGGCATTGAGAACCACTGATTCATATCGGCCCAGCAATTCTTCCTGCAGGGCGGACTGCACCTCGATATTGCTCCGTATGGACCCGGCCCTGAAAATAGGCCAGGTGATTCGCGGCCCGAATCCCCAGCTCCTTGATCCCGCCAGAAACAACCGGTCCGGGTCAAGGGATTCATAACCGATGGAGCCGCTAAGGCTCAGCTTGGGGTAGAGGTCTGCCGTTGCCGCCCCGATCCTTGCGGTCTGGGCGGCAAGCTTTCTTTCCGCCCGCCGGATATCGGGTCTTTGCCGCAATACATCCGCAGGCACACCCACGGCAATCTCTGTAGGACAGACCGGAACCGGGCCATGGGCCTTCAAGGCCCCCTGAACCGAGCCGGGAGCCTCTCCCAAAAGCAGGGCAATCCGGTTTTTGGCCTCTTCCAGGGAAATTCTTAAAACCGGAACCTGGGATCGGGTATTTTCCAGATTATATTTTGCCTGCTGTATCTCCAGTCCGCCGGATAAGCCGGAATCGTAAAGGGATTGAGCCAGTTCACGGGTCTGGTTCTGGATGACGATATTTTTTTCAACCACATCCATCCGGGCCTGAAGGACGCGGACGTCCGTATAGTTCAGAGCCACCTCGGCAAGGAGGGAAACAAGGACATCCCGCAGATCTTCCTCTCCGGCTTCCAGCTCTGCCGTTGCCGCCTCAAGGGACCGCCGGGTCCCTCCGAAAAGATCCAGTTCCCAGCTTGCATCCACATCCGCGGAATAGACATCCGTCTCTTTTCCGCTGCCCATTTCCTCACTGCTGCTGCTCTTTCTATGGGACCCGGAGGCATCCAGGACCGGAAACAGGCCGGCCCTGCTGATATTCCGCCGGGCCCGCTGTTCGCGGATTCTGGCCCTGGCCTGGCCCAGATCCAGGTTGTTGGCCACCGCTTTTTTCATCAAGTCTGAAAGTATGGGATCATGGAGGGTAGACCACCATTCGGCAAGGACCTCCCTGTCAGGGGCTTGGTGGGTTACGCCCATGGATTCGCCATTCCAGGATTCAGGCAGTTTTTGTTCAGGAGGTGCATAATCCGGTCCCGGCATCATGCAGCCTGCCGTCACCAAGGCTGCCGACACGAACGAGATCCATAACATCATGTTCCCCGCCCTTTTCCAATATTTCATCCGCCGCATCTTCATCAGGGCTTTCATAACATTTTACCGGGTTTCCTTTGTCCGGCTATAGAGGACACTGATCATTGTCAGGCAGACGGCACAAAACATAAAAGCGCTTTTAAATGCGGGCATGCCTAAAGAGGCTTCAGGATAAAGGATTTTCATCAAAGCTCCCATCCCTTGTAAAAAGACGGCAACACCGGCCATGGTAAAAAAATTGATGGCCGTCATGGCCATGCCTGCATTTTCATGGGGAACCTGCTCCTTGATATGGGCATACATGATTTGACCGGAACCGCTGAACAGGCCGAATCCAAAAAACAGGATCGAAAGGACCACGGGGTCTGTTTCCGGTGGGAGGAAAACTATGCACCATAGGATACCGGCCATGCAGACAAGGCCGGGAATAATAATTTTTTTGCGCGAATCAAAAATCATATCCGACAAATATCCGCTTAAGGGGCATCCGATAATCAAACCGATGCTCATCAGCAACAGAATATTGCCGGTGGTAACACTTGAAAGGCCGGCCACTTTTGTCAGATAAGGACCTGCCCATAATGCCTGAACAGAAGCATATATGCCGTACCGGCAGAAGGTGGAAAAAGAAATGATCCAGAAATCTTTTTGCGAAAAAAGCATCCGGGCGGTTTTCATGGTATCTTTTATCCCGGGTTTGGACGTTTTCCGGGCCGCCTTTGTTTTTTGAGCCGCCGGGGCGTCGCTTACCCAAAAAAAGAAAAGAATCATGATCAAAAAAGTGGCTGCACTCATGGTGATGAATGCGTTCCGCCATCCCATTGCCTGAACCATCAATACCAGC
>JAABTB010000255.1 GCA_011390085.1 Desulfobacula sp. | reverse complement strand
TGGACAAAATGATGATGCAGTTGAAAGCCACGGCCGCGGGTTTTGGACTGCCCCTGGGGGACAGGAAAATGACCTATAACAGCCGCCTGGCCCAGGAAATCGGGTTGTGGGCCGAAACAGAGGGCTGCGGGCACGAATTCCACAGGGAAGCCTTTGCCGCCTATTTTGCCGAAGGCAGGAATATTGCGCAAAAAGAGGTGTTGCTGGATCTGATCACAAAATCAGGTCTTGATCCTCGGGCCGGCGAACGGGTAATGGATCAACGGCTGTTTTCAAAGGCCGTGGATGAGGACTGGGAGCGTTCAAGAAATATAGGCATCACGGCTGTCCCGACATTCCAAATGGGTCTGGACCGGCTTGTGGGGGCAAAGCCCTATGCAACGTTGAAAGCGCTGGTTGAAAAATATAAGGATCAGGGATAGGGGCAAAAAGGAGGGTCATTCTGAGAAAAAAAACCGGTCTTGCCATCATCATCCTTTCAGGAGCCCTGACGGTTCTTTTCTGTTCAGCGGTTTTTCTTTTTCAGAGCAGTATTCTCCAGAGTTTTGTATCAAAGAAGATCAATGCAATGATTCCGGGTCATCTGTCCTTTAAGGGGATCTCTGTTTCTCTGTTTCCGGGGAGCTTGACGATTCGGGAGCTCAGGCTTGAGGGGCACGATAAGACAACTGTGCTGGATATTCCTCGCCTGTCTGTTGATTTTTCCGTTCGCCGCCTTCTGAAGGGAGAAATTCATATTTCCGCGGTTCAGGCGGATGGGGCCTGGTTGGATCTTCACTTGGATGAAAACGGCCGGTTGAATCTTTTGTCCGCCCTGGCGGACCCTGCGCCAAATTCCGGGAAAAAAAAGGAGAGGCCGCTTATTCTGCCCATGAATATCCGGATCGATGAGGTCCGGTTGAGCAAGGGCACCCTAAATTTTAAAATGGCGGAAGAAAAGGTGGACGCCTCTGTTGTTGGCCTTGATCTTTCCCTTACCCGGATTGATTTTCCGGCGCTATCGGCTGTTGTGGAGATCGGAATGGAAAAGGGCCGGTTTCAACGGAAAGAGGATTCCGTCGAGATTTCACCCTTCCTTGCCCGGGCCGATATTTCAGAGGAAAACCTGTCCAATATCAGAATCCGGACCGCTGTGAGCGGGATGGACCTGGATCTTTCCGGCGCAGCAGATCAGGTTTTTACCGAACCCGTCCTTGACCTGACCCTGAAAGCCCTTCTGGATCTGGACGCCCTGAAAAAATGGGATAAGGCAATGGATCTTCCATCGGGTACGGCCGTGGCAGAGATGTGGGTGAAGGGTGCGCTCCGGAATCCTGAGGCAGGCCTTTCCATTTCCTATGGGCCGGGGGGGTTCCGGCATTTTTCCATTGAACGCCTGAATCTTCAATCGACCTTAAAGGACCGGGTATTGACCCTTCTGCCGTCCAGGCTTGAATCCGGGTTTGGAAATTTCCAACTGGCCGGGACCATTGATTTGAAAGAGGCTTTTGCTGAAGGGTTTTTTTCCGGAAACCGGAATCCGGACCAGATCCGGTATGACGTCACGATAAACCAGGACCAACTGGACTTGTCAGATCTGCCCTTGCTTCAAGGAAATTTCAAGGGCAAGATTTCGTCGGACCTGGTCTTGAAGGGCAAAGGTGTTTTTCCGGGAAGGATAAAGGCGGATATTTCCATGGCGCTTGAGGCCGAGGCGTTTACCGGCCGGCCCCTTTACCCGGCCCGGGATGTCCGGGTTAATCTCAATGTGGGTCTTGACGGATACGTTGCCGATATCCCTTTGCTGGATATCCGGTCCGGGGATATGAACCTGACCGGTAAGGGGCATCTCACCATGCCGGGGTTTGATCTTTCCGCCATGACGGTGTCCGGCCGGGTTCAGTTTGACGCAGATCGTCCGGCCTGGCTGGAAAATTTTGTTCCCATCAGCGTCAAGGGTCCTGTCAGCCTTACGGCAACGGTGGACGGAAACCTTTTAAACCCGACCGCCGTTGTTGCCTTGGATGGAAAAGACATTGAGGTGGAAAAAATCAGGATAGGTGATGTGACGGCTGTCCTGAAAATCAACAAAGGGATTTTGGATATTGAGCAAGCAAAAATTTCCAATCAGAATTCCCGGCTGGGGGTTCATGGACGGATTGTCCTGTTTGAACCGGGTTCCCAAAAGAATTCATTTCATCCGGATATGGACCTGATTCTTGCCGGGGACCGGATTTTCCTTGAAGACATAATACCACCGATGAAGGGCAGGGTCCGGCTCCAGGGAATGGTCTCCCTTGATGCAAAGGCCACAGGCAGCCTTGAAAATCCAGTGCTGGGCGGGAATATCCATATCCGGGACCTCCGGGTGGCGGACCAGTCCATGGCGCCCGTTGATCTCAGGGTTGACCTGGAAAACCAAGAGCTGTCCCTCAAAGGCAAAGCCGGGCCTGTTCTGGAAGGAAGGTACCATCTGGGCACAGGGGAGCTTCGGGCCGACCTTCACCTGGAGGAGCCCTTTACTGCCGGGAGCCTGACCGTCAAATCCGGAACCCTTTCCGTCAAAGGAAAGGCCAAAGGCCCGGTCTTGTATGCAGACCTGAGCTTTCAGGACCTTGCAGTGGCCTCGGATGATGTGGAACAGGAATTCCATGGGATTTCCGGCCAAGTCCGTGCCACACCGGAAAAACTGGAAATTCTTGGGTTCACCGGCCGCCTTGATGGAGGCCGGGTTGAGCTTAGCGGCAGCCTGGGGCTGACGGCCGGGTCCTTGAGCACCATGGATCTGAAATTGAATGCCCAACATCTGCCCCTGGATATCCCGGATACCATGGAATTGACCCTGGACAGCCGGTTGACCCTTCAGGGAACCCTGGAGAAATCAGAGCTTTCAGGCGATATTAGTTTATTGGAAGGCCGGTATTACAAGGATGTGGATCTGGTGACAACAGTGACGCAAAGAAGACGGAAAATTGAACCGCCTCCCCTGAAAAAAGAAAATCCGTTTTTGGACGGCATGGCCGTTAATGTTCATATCAGGAGCCGGGAGCCTTTTCTGGTGGATAATAATATGGCGTATCTTGAATTTAGTCCGGATCTTGCCGTCAGGGGCACGGCAAGGACGCCGGTGCTTGCGGGCAGGGCCGTGGCAGAGGCCGGCACCATTCATTTTCACAAATCGGAATTTGAGGTGAAAAAGGGGTCCATCGATTTTATCAATCCTTATAAAACAGAACCTGAAATCCATATGGAAGGAGAAATGAATATCCGTTCCTGGACCATTTATCTGGTGGTTTCAGGGCTTCTGGACAATCTAAATATCCAATTGTATTCCTCTCCTTCCGAATCCCATGCCGATATCATTTCCCTGATTGCCTTTGGCAAAACCACCCGGGAGATGGGAAAGGTCGGGGAAGACGGGCAGGCAGCCTCGGGCCGTTTTGTGTCGGGCCTTCTGGCCGATGCCCTCCAGAAAAACCTGAAGCAGGCGACGGGTATGGATGAACTGGAAATCAAAGTGGACGGACAGACCGGGTCCGGGTCCCAGGCGGTTCAGGTGACCGTGGGCAAGGATCTGTCAAGGCAGATGGGTGTGACCTATGATGTGGATACCCGGGATGGGAATACGGTCCAGCGGGTCACCACCTTTTATAAACTCATGGAAAATCTTCTGCTGAGAGCGTATCAGGATTCGAGCGGGAAAATAGGAGGGGAATTGAAATACCGGCTGGAGTTCCGATGAGTAAATCGAATCCATGCCTTTCCGGTAAATAAAGAGCTATGCAGAATAAAGGAAAATACAGGATTTGGATCAGGGTCCTGATCCTCATGACCTTCACGGTGCTTTTGTGTCCTCATTCCGGCCCGGTTTTGGCAGGGGCTGTGGATCAGGATGAACTGCTCACAGGGCAGACCATTTCTGAAATCGCCATTGAAATTTCCGGTATCAAGGGAGAAACCCTTTCCTGGGAACAGAAGGCAAGGGATCTCATATCCGTCAACGTCCTGGACACCTATAGCCTTGAAAAGATTGAAAGGGCCGTTT
>JAABTB010000254.1 GCA_011390085.1 Desulfobacula sp. | reverse complement strand
TGGAACACGGGATTACCGAATGCCGGTACGGCATTGATCTGGTGGAAGAGCAGATTGCCGTTGCCTTCGGCTCAAAGCTCCGGTTCAACAGCAAAAAAACAAAGCCCGTGGCCCATGCCATCCAGGTCCGGATCAACTGTGAAGACCCCAGGCATAATTTCGCTCCCAATTCAGGGCATATTGCCCGGTATATTTCTCCGGGCGGTCCCGGGGTCCGGCTGGATTCCTGTATTGCCGGCGGGTATGAATTTCCCTCTAATTATGATTCCGCCGCATCCCTGCTCATCGCCCACGGGGAAACCTGGGAAAAAAGCCTGGCCGTCATGAACCGGGCCCTGAAGGAATATATCATCGGCGGGCTGAGGACCACCATTCCCTTTCATCAGAAAATCGTTTCCGATCCCGTATTCCGGTCCGGCAATTATGACACCCGGTTTGTGGAAACCCGTCCGGGCCTGATGCTCTATCGGGACAACGAATCCGAAGCCCTCCGCCTGTCCAGGCTCATGGCGGAAATATCCGCCATGGGGTACAATCCCCATATCCAGTTGTCGGACTACCGGGGCACCGGCGACAAGCGCATCGGCGCCTTTGACCCGGTTCTGCCGGACCTGGCCCCGGCCAGGGGGCAGTATCCCAGGGGAGACCGGAAGGCCCTGCTGGACATGGTCAGGGATTCCGGGGCCGTCCATTTTTCCGACACCACGCCCCGGGACATCACCCAGTCCAACAGCGGGAACCGGTTCCGGCTGGCCGAAGACCGGCTCATCGGTCCCTATCTGGACCGGTGCGGATTTTTCTCCATTGAAAACGGCGGCGGGGCTCATTTCCATGTGGCTATGATGGCCAATATGACCTATCCTTTTAACGAGGCAAGGGTATGGAACCAGTTTGCCCCCCTGACCTTGAAACAGATCCTGGTCAGGTCTACCAATCTTCTGGGCTATAAACCCCAGCCGAAAAACCTCATGCGCCTGACCAGCGAATCCATCTGCGAGCATCATGACATTGTCAGGTGTTTTGATTTTCTCAACCATATTGAGAATATGCGGCCCCTGGCCGAAGTGGTCATGGCTTCACGGAAAAATGTGTTTCAGCCGGCCGTGTCCCTGTCCTGGGCCAAGGGGTTCGATATCGCCCATTATATGGGGGTGGTGGAGGACATCATCCGGATGACGGCCGATGTGGCAGGCGTTTCTCTTAAAAAAGCCGCCTCGCTCATCATCCTGGGGCTCAAGGACATGGCCGGGGTCTGCCCCCCAAGATTTATCTCGGGCCTGGTCCTTGACATCCGTAAAAAATACCCGGATCTCGTGGTCCATTACCACCGCCATTGCACGGACGGGCTTTTTGTGCCGGCCGTGGGAGCCGCTGCCCGGGCGGGTGCCCATATCGTGGACACGGGTCTCGGGGCCGCCGTGCGCTGGTACGGCCAGGGGGAGGTATTGTCCACGGCTGCCTATATGGAAGAGGAATTGGGGCTTAAAACCCGGCTTGACAAGGATATGATCCGGACCTGCAATTTTGTTCTGAAACAGATAATGCCCTATTACGACCGGTATACGGCTCCCTATTTCCAGGGCATTGACCATGATGTGGTATCCCACGGCATGCCCGGCGGCGCCACATCTTCTTCCCAGGAAGGCGCCATGAAGCAGGGCTATATCCGGCTTTTGCCCCATATGCTCAAATTTCTGGCCGGCACCCGGCAGATCATCCGGTATCATGATGTGACCCCCGGTTCCCAGATCACCTGGAACACGGCCTTCCTGGCCGTGACCGGCGCCTTCAAGCGGGGCGGGGAAGACGAGGTCCGGCATCTGTTATGGCTCCTGGATACCGTGATCTCGACACCGGAAGCCGAGCTGGATGATGAAATCAAAAACGAGAGGCTCGTCCTTTACAATAACAGCAACGACGCCTTCAGAAACCTGCTGCTGGGGAAATTCGGAAAGCTTCCCCTGGGCTTTCCGCCGGATTGGGTCTATGCAAGCGCCTTTGGAAAGGAATATGAACAGGCCATTTCCGCCAGGACCATGGCCTCTCCCCTGGAAGGCCTGGAGCCGGTTGACATTGAAACGGAAAAAAAGGAACTGGAAAAACAGATCGGCCGCATTCCCACAAAAGAAGAGGTGGTCATGTACCTGAACCATCCGGGCGATGCCTTGAAGACCATTCAGTTCCGGAACGAATTCGGCAATCCCAACCATGTGCCTCTGGATGTCTGGTTTGAAGGCCTTGTACCGGGGCGGGATCTTCGGTTCAGGGACACGGACGGAAAGCCCCATTCCATGAAAATATTAGGTCTTGAGCCGCTGGATGAGAAAGGCATGAGCGTGGTCCGGTATACCCTGAACGGTGAGGTCTTCACCCATACGGTCAAGGTGGGGTCGGCCACAGGCCATGAAACAGATGCGGTCCCCATGGCTGATCCGGGCAATCCCTATCATGCCGGATCACCCAGTAACGGCGACCTCTGGATCATGTATGTCAAGCCCGGGGATACGGTTAAAAAGGGTGAGGAATTGTTTAACATCACCATCATGAAGCAGGAAAAATCCGTGGTTTCCGCCGTGGACGGCATCGTGAAAAGGGTGATAAAAACTGCGGATTATAAATTCGACAAAAAAATGGTGCCGGTGAAATCAGGCGAGCTGCTGGTGGAGCTAGGACGCCTTCCGAAACAATGTCCGGAATGCGGGGAACCCTTTGCCGGTCTGGATTTCAAATTCTGCCCCCAGTGCGGGAAAAGGGTTTGAGGCCGGATTTGATGGAATATGGTGATCCGGCGGACAGCCTGGATCACCCGGCTTTTTGCAGGGCATCCAGGCTGGGTGGATCTATTTGGCAATAAAAACAGGGCAGTCGGATTTGTTCAGCACCTGGTGCGCTACGCTGCCGAGGAAGAGCCCGGCAAAGGCCGTGACCCCTCGTGAGCCCATGATGATGAGGTCGATTTTTTCGATTTTGGCCAATTCCGGGATCTTGTTGCCGGGCGCCCCTTCCACAAGGCGCACCTCATAATTGACCTTTGCTTCCTCAAGCATGTCAACAAAGGGTTTGACCAGCTCTTCAGACACTTTCTGGACATCATCGATGACCTGCTGAAAATACGGCTCGGCCAGGATAATGGGAAACCGGTCATGGCAATGCATCAGGACTATTTTGGCATCCATGAGCTTTGCAAGGCCGATGGCATACCGGGTTGATTTAATGGATTGTTCCGACCCGTCCACCGGGTTCAGTATTTTTTTGATATTCATTGCATCCTCCCTTCCAGCCTGCATACAAGGCTGACTGTGATATTTCATATGCTGTCAGGATTATGGATCAATTTTAGTATATCCCTATTCAACTATTAATCACAGCATAAATTGAAAATCAAAGTAAATATTGACAAAATTCTACCACAATGTGATATTTACTACTTAATTTTATATTTCGTAACAGAAAAATCAAGGTAAAGATCATCATGACGGAAAAAAGAGCGTATCATTTTGAAACCAGGGCCATCCACGAAGGCCTGAAGGGCTCCTCCTGGCAGGGTTCCACCCTTCCCCCCATTTTTCAGACCGCAGCCCATTATCACGAGACGGCCGACAACCTGAGCCAGACCTTTGCCGGAAAGACCGAGGACCATATCTATATGCGGCTTTCCAACCCCACCAGCCGTTTCCTGGAGCAGAAGCTGGCCTCCCTGGAATCCGGGTCCGGGGCTGTGGTGACCGGGTCCGGCATGGCAGCCATCAACAATGCCTGCATGACCCTCTTGCGCGCCGGGGATGAATTTGTGGCCAGCAAGGCCCTGTTCATGTCCACCTACACCCTTTTCAACACCATTTTCCGAAAATACGGGATCACGGTGAAATTTGCCGATCCCCTGAATCTGGAGGAAATCACGGCGGCCATCAATGGGAAGACCCGCTTTGTCTATATGGAAACCATTACCAATCCGGGCATGGAGGTGGCGGATATCCGCAGCATCGCCGGGATTGCCCATGCCCATGGCGTGCCCCTTCTCGTTGACAATAC
>JAABTB010000253.1 GCA_011390085.1 Desulfobacula sp. | reverse complement strand
CAGAAGGCATTGGCATGGACCATGAGGGTAATGGTTTTCCCCATGGAATTCAAGATTTTTAAAAATTTAAACCCCACCAGGTCTCCGCCAAAAAGAAAAAAGGATTTAGCTGCCTGGATCCGGTCTTTATATGCCATGACATCGGCATAGGAGGTGATGAATTTCAGATGTTCGGCATAGGCATTCATGGCTGGCAGCAAGCGTGCGGCGCTGCCCGAAGCGATGATGAGTTTGGAATAGGGGATGACTTCCATATGGGCGCAAAAAACCTGTTTTGATCCGGGGTCTATTTTTACGATTTTCCGGCCCAGCCTTAACCCGATGTCTTTTTGTTTATAGGTCTCCAGGGAATTGACCAGGAGCCTTTGCTCATCAATTTCATTGGCAATGTAACCGGTCAGTCTCGGTTTATAATAAAAAGGGGCGCATTCATCTGAAATAATGGTGATTTCAGCCTTTTTGTCTCTATTTCGAAGGGTTGCCGCAGCGTGGTTCCCGGCCGGGCCGTTGCCGATGATGACATAATGATCGCGATGGGGCATCTTTTCTCCAATTTACGGGTTATGTCTTTCAGTGTAGTGGTTTCTTTTGGGCCTGTCAAAACATATACCGGTTATATTTTGAATCCGTCCAGGATTATCTTTAGATCAGAAGCCATGTCTTTCAAATGCCGGGAGCTGGTTTCAAGCTTTCGGCTGCTTTCTGAAATTCGATCCGTTGCCTGGCTGACACCGGTGATATCTTTTGCGATTTCATTGGATACGGCAGAACTCTGATTGATATTCTCATTTACCAGGGCCATGCCCTGGCCGGCCTGGGCAATATTCCCGGAAATTTCCTTTGTCACAACGGATTGTTCTTCCACTGCCGCAGCAATGGCAGCCACTATTTCGTTAATATCCGCGATGATCTTGGAAATCAGACCGATTTCATTGACGGCCAGAGCGGTTGTGGACTGGATCCCATCAATCTGTTGTTTAATATCCCGGGTTGAATTTGCCGTCTGGATTGCAAGCTCTTTGATCTCGTTGGCGACGACGGCAAACCCCTTGCCTGCCTCTCCTGCCCTGGCCGCTTCAATGGTGGCATTCAGGGCCAGAAGATTGGTCTGCTCGGAAATATCGCTGATGGCATCGGTGACCTTTCCGATCTCTTTGGCGGTTTTTTCAAGGGTGTTCATTTTATCGGAGGCATTAGAGGCCTGGGTAACCGCTTCCTGGGATATATCCCTGGCTTTTTCCGCATTCCGGGCAATTTCCGATATGGTGGACGTCATTTCTTCGGCCGCTGTCACAACAAGGTTCAGATTGGTGGTGGACTCTTCCATGGCCGAGGCCACACTGGAAATATTGGCATCCATTTCTTCCGTGGATGCGGCCACATTGATGGAACGCCTGGCCGTGTCTTCCACCTCATTGGACAGGACTCTGGATATTTCGGAGAGTTCACCGGAAGATACGTCTACCTCCCGGGAACTATTGGTTATTTTTTTGATCGTCTCCTGGAGTTTTCCCACAAAGGTATTGAACCCTTTGGACAGTTCGCCCACTTCATCCGTTGAATCGACTTTGAGCCGGACCGTCAGATCTCCTTCTCCCTGGGCAATGTCCTGAACCATAGCGCAGGCTTCCTTGAGCGGGCCGGAGATTTTTCCGGAGACCACATAGGTTAAAAGGAGGGTTAAGGCAAGTGAAATGAAAATCGCCGCCAGTAAAAGATTCCTCTGTTTTGCCATTCCGGCCTTGACGATTTTTTCTTTTTCCATGATGGCGGCATTGACGTCATCAATATAGATGCCTGATCCGATGACCCAGTTTAAAGGTTTAAACAGTTTGACATAGGACAGTTTATCCACAGGTTCGTTAAATCCGGGTTTTGCCCATTTATACTCCACTGTGCCCTCTCCCTCTTTTTTGCAGACCTCAACCATTTCAACAAAGAGGCGTTTGCCGTCCGGATCTTTATAATCCGACAGGTCTTTTCCGTTCATGGCCATGTTAACAGGATGGAATACCATGGCAGGCGTCATGTCATTGATCCACAGATAACCGGTCCCATCATCATATTTCGTATCTTTCATCAGTTTGAAGATCAATGCCTTTATTCCGGCATCATCATAGTCCTTGGACAGGAAGATCCCCTCAATCTGGCTGATCCCTATTTCAACGATATTCTTCAGCTTCTGTGTTTTTTCTTCCATCAGGGTGGTTTTCAAGCTGTGAATCTCTTGTTCCCCCATTTTTTTTATGGAGGATGAGGCAATCAAAAACATGATAACTCCCAAAAAGATGAGTCCGGCGAAAGATGTCAGCATAATTTTTTTTCGGATATTCATGGCGGGACCTCCTGTGATGAATGAAGATAAATATTAAAAGCCTGTAAAGCCTTAGTTCTTTCTTCAGAAAATGACCCGGGAACGATCAACAAAGATTCTGTATGCTGACACATAGCATAGGAGAAATCCCTTAGTCCATTAAAAAATAAGGGATAGAGGTTTTAAAAGCTTATTTTATTCTGCGAAAAGCAAGTTTCACGTTCGCTTCTTTGAAACCGAGGACCATCTCTTGAGCATTCAGGCGTATGATATCCAGACGGCCGGGATCTGTTTTCCCGCCATCTTCATAGAGGAAAACCACTTCAATTTGATTTCCCAGTATCTTGTATAAAAATTGATCCGCCACCCAGAAATACCGTTCTTTGTCCAGGATTAGATTTCCGGTCCCATCTTTTTTCAGAAGGATTTGGATCTCGCCGGGTTTTGCATCAATTAAATTTTCTGAATTTTCCCATTTGCCGACGATGCTTGGCCGGGAGGAAGCACCCAAAAAAAGAAAAGCAGCCAACAGCAATAGAATCGTTTTCTTCATCATCATTCCAGTTCAAAGGCCTTTATTTTCCTCCAGAGCGAGACCCGGTCGATTTCCATGATTTCGGCAGCCTTGGACCGGTTCCAGTTTGTTTTTTCAAGCACCCATTGGATATATTTTTTTTCCTGTTCCTTTAAGGTGGGTATTTTCCCATCGGGACGAATCCGGTAAGTCTCAATGGCGAGCTGGGTAATGTGATCCGGAAGGGCTTCGGGATGGATCACATCACCGGTTCCCATGGCAACAGCTCTTTCAATGACATTTTCAAGCTCTCTGACATTGCCGGGCCAACTGTATTGAACCAGATAATCCAGGGTGGCACGATCAATCTCTTTTATATTTTTGCCCATTTCCCTGCTTTTTTTTCCGAGGAAATGATAGGCCAGCAATGGGATATCTCCATGCCGTTCCGTCAGGGGCGGCAATTGGATGGTCACCACATTCAGCCGGTAATATAAATCCTGACGGAAACTTCCTTTTTCCACCTCGTGCTTCAGATCCCTGTGGGTGGCGGCAATAATTCTCAGATCCACGGGAATGGTGGCAGTGCCCCCGACCCGCATCAGTTCTTTTTCCTGCAAGACCCTTAAGATTTTAACCTGCATGGTCAGCGGCATATCACCGATCTCATCAAAAAAAACCGTTCCCTTGTCGGCAAATTCAAAAAGTCCTTTTTTGGTTTTGCAGGCTCCTGTGAAGGCTTCCTTTTCATGGCCGAAAAGTTCATTGGCCATGAGTTCTTCGGAAAAGGACCCGCAATTAAAGGCCACCATTTCATGGCCGCTCCGGTTGCTCTGGCTGTGGATGGCTTTGGCCACCAGTTCCTTGCCGGTTCCGCTTTCCCCCAGAATGAGGACGCTGATATCGGTTTTTGCAATCTGGGCGATGCTTTTTTTAACGTCATTCATGGCCGGGCTGTTGCCGATGATGAACGGGGGCTGGACCTCTTTTTTCATGGCATCTTTGAGGGCAAGATTCTCCAGTTGAAGGGATCTTTTTAAAAGCGCTTCCCGGATGATGCGCCGGACTTCATCAATTTTATACGGTTTTGCAATATAATGGTATGCCCCTTCCCTCATTGCAGTGACGGCACTGTCAACGGTTGCATATCCCGTGATGAGGATGACTTCCGTATAGGGTTGCAGTTTCCGGCTCTGTTCCAGAACCTGGAGGCCGTCCACTTTTTTCATT
>JAABTB010000026.1 GCA_011390085.1 Desulfobacula sp. | reverse complement strand
GGCGCCCACATCGGACCCGGCCCCTGGTTCCGTCAATAGCATGGTGCCGGTCCATTTGCCGGTAAACATATTTTTCAGATAAATTCTTTTCTGTTCGGGAGTACCGAATTTTTCCACCAGATGGCCGGCTCCCTGGGTCAGGCCCGGATACATCATAAAGGGGAAATTGGCGCCGTTGAAATATTCGGCAGCCGCAGAGGCAACGGTTCTGGGCATCCCCTGGCCTCCCCATTCCGGATCTTCGGTGGTGGCCAGCCATTCTCCCTCATTGAATATTTTATACAGCCGCTTGAAGGATTCGGGCGTGGTGACCTTTCCGTTTTCAAGTGTGCAGCCCACCTGGTCTCCTTCTTTATTGGCCGGCAGAAGCTCCTTGATGGCAAAATTTTTGGCTTCGCTGATCACCAGGTCTATGGTTTTTTTATTAAAATCAGCAAAATTTTCGTGAAGCCCTGACAGGGTCTCGGCTTCAAGCTGTTCATGAAGAACAAATTCGATGTCTCTTCGATCGGAAATAAGTTGGGTCATTTTTAAACTATCCTCCTGCTGTTTGTGTTGCAAAAATATTTATGGTTTGTTTCTTCTGTGGCAGTAGTAGTGAATGAATTGTTGCTCACTTCGATATGATGAATATTATGGATTTTTAAAAGGGTTGATTCGATTTTTGTATGATCATTTTTAAACAATGATAATAAAAACTTATATAAATTATAATCAATCATTTAAAAAAATTTCCATCCTCTGATTAACGCTAAATATAAAATGAATGATAATTCATCGCATTAAATTTTATCCCTGTCAATGATTATTTTTACAAATTCCGAATAATCATATAGGGTTATTGAATGGAAAAAATATTAACCTCCGGTGGAAAGAAGAGAACCGGCTTGTGAAGGTCTGCCCCGAGGTTGGCGGCGGCATGAAGATCCCCCTACCCCCGGCCCAGATCTTGGATGGAAGCGGCATCGACGTTCTTAATGGAAAGGCAAGGGTCATGGATAATGAAGGCTGCGATGTGACCGGCTTTTTTATCAAATGAGCTGAATATGCGCTCAGTATGGCTCAAAAATATGGGGGTTACTGCCGCCTTGTTGGCAGCCGACCGATTCGTTGACAAACCCGGAACGAATATGTCTGAATAATAGATTGACATGGGCCTGACGAATCATTAAACTGTCCTACAGTTTGATCGTAGGTTCGGACCATGGTGTTTTCCGGAGGCAAGAAATGAACGTTCAATTTAAAAAAATGAAACCCATTAAATCCTATCAGCATGTGGTGGATGAGATCCAGACCGCCATATGTGAAGGAAATCTGAAAGAGGGGGAGACGCTTCCATCGGAAATGAAGCTGAAGGAAATGTTTGATACCAGCCGGGGGACCATCCGGGAAGCCCTCCGGGTGCTGGAGCAAAAAGGGCTTGTTTCCGTCCGGACAGGGGTCAACGGCGGGGCAAGAATCCAGGGGGCCAACGCAAAACCCATGACCGACAGTGTGGCCATTCTCATCCGCCAGCAAAAGGTTTCCCTTCATCATCTGGCCGAATTCCGTAAAATGATGGAAGGCCATATCTCGGAGCAGGCCGCCAAAAAAGCCGATAAAAAAGATGTTCAAAGACTGATGGATATTTTGCGTGATGCCGCAGCCCATATTCAAACAAAACCTTCCGGGTGGACGGAATTCCATAAAATGGACGCCGAATTTCACCTGACCCTGGCTATGATTGCAGAGAATCCGCTTCTGGAGGCGAATCTGACGGCCATTCACGACAATATCCAGATATATTTTCATCAATACCTGCCCTGGAGCGAGGCCTTGCTCCATGACAATTTCAAGGATTTATGCGGGATTGCAGCAGCCGTGGAACAAAGGGACCCTGGGACGGCGAGAAGAATAGCCGAGGAACATGTGGCGAAATTCAATGCCTTGATGGAAAAGAACATTGAATGATGCAGAACACCCATATTTTTAAAATTCAGAGATATTCCATACATGACGGTCCCGGCATCCGGACCTCTCTCTTTTTCCAGGGGTGTCCCCTGCGGTGTCCCTGGTGCCATAACCCGGAAAGCCAAAAGATGCCCGGAAAAATCCAGACAGAAGAGATGGATGGGCTGGTCCTTAGGCTGATGGCTGAAATCGAAAAGGACAGGATATTTTATGATGATTCCGCCGGGGGGGCGACCTTTTCCGGAGGTGAACCCCTGTCCCAGCCGCAATTGCTGTTCCAGCTTCTGGAACAGTGCCGGGAAAAGGAAATTCATACCTGCGTGGACACTTCAGGCTATGCCGATGCAAAATTTATCTCAAGCCTTGCAGAAAAAGCAGACCTTATCCTGTATGATATTAAGTTGATGGATGCACGAGCCCATGAAACCCTGATCGGAAAACCGGTGTTTCCTGTTTTGGATAATTTAAGGCTATTGTCGGACCGGAAGGCAAGGGTCTGCATGCGGTTTCCTTTAATCCCCGGGATGACGGATACAGAGGCGAATATTACCGGCGTAATTTCTTTTCTGGAGAAGGACACGGTCTTTCGGAAGATTCATATCCTGCCCTTTCATAAGGCCGGAGAAGGGAAATATGCAGCGTTAAACCGGGAAAATCCCATGAAGGAAATCAACCCGCCCTCCCCGGAACGGGTGGCCCAAGTTAAAGCAGAATTTGAATCCCGTGGATTCCAGGTCATCATTGGCGGTTAAGAACAGGTGGGTAAGAACAGTGCTTAAAATTGGCGGTTAAAAATAGTGAATAAACAACAGTGGTTATAAAAGGTGGATACAAAATGAACCCAAGAATAGATTGTCTCAGGGCAAAAACCCGGGCCAAAGAAGTGAGTCTCTCCCATGAACGGGCTGTATTGGTCACGGATTTTTATGAAACCCATGCAGCCATGGGGGAATCCATCCCGGTCCAGCGAGCCCTTTGCCTGAAACATATATTGGAAAATAAGAAAATTTATATTGAAGACCAGGAACTCATCGTGGGGGAAAGGGGGCCCGAACCCAAGGCCGTTCCCACCTATCCTGAAATCTGCCTTCATTCCCTGGAAGATCTTGAGATCCTGAATTCAAGGCCCAAGGTGGCCTATAAAGTGTCCGAGGAAACCCGGCAGATATATAAAGAAAAAATCATTCCCTTCTGGAAGGGCAGGACCATCCGGGAAAAAATATTTTCAGCCATGGCAGAGTCCTGGTTGGACTCCTTCCATGCCGGAATTTTTACCGAATTCCAGGAACAGCGGTCCCCGGGTCACACGGCCGGAGGAGACCTGATCTATCGAAAAGGCTTTACCGACTTGAAATCAGATATCCGCCGCTGCCTGGGCCGGCTTGATTTTTTTAAGGACCCCACGGCCCTGGAAAAACAGGGTGTGTTAAGATCTCTGGATATCGCGGCCGATGCCCTGATCTCCTTTGCCGGGCGTCATGCCCGTGAACTGGACCGTTTGGCAGCCTCGGAAAAAAACCCTGAGCGAAAAATGGAGTTGGAAAAAATGGCGGCGGTCTGTCGCAGGGTTCCGGCCCATAAGCCGGGAACCTTTCATGAGGCCTTGCAGTATTACTGGTTTTTGCATGTGGGGATCATAACAGAACTGAACCCATGGGATGCCTACAACCCGGGCCGGTTTGACCAGAACCTGTATCCGTTCTATCAAAGGGACATTGAAAACGGCACCCTCACCCAAGAACAGGCCAAGGAACTGCTCTCCTGTTTCTGGATCAAATTTCACAACCATCCGGCCCCGCCGAAGGTGGGGGTAACGGCCAAAGAAAGCAATACCTATGTGGACTTCTGTCTCATCAACCTGGGCGGGGTCACCCCGGACAACCGGGACGGAGTAAATGAGCTGACCTATCTGGTTCTGGACGTCATCGAGGAAATGCGGCTGCTCCAGCCCAGCTCCATGATCCAGGTCTCCCGGAAAAACCCGGACCGGTTCATCAAACGGGCCTTGAAAATCATTGCCACGGGATTCGGCCAGCCTTCGGTCTTTAATACCGATGCCATTCTCCAGGAGATGGCCCTTCACGGCAAAAGCCTTGAGGATGCCCGTTCTGCAGGGGCTTCCGGCTGCGTTGAAGCCGGTGTGTTTGGAAAAGAAGCCTATATTTTAACCGGGTATTTTAATCTTCCCAAAATTCTTGAAATCACCCTTCACAACGGATGGGACCCGAGAACAAAAAAACAAATCGGCCTTGAAACCGGTGACCCGAAACAGTTTAACACCTTTAACGACCTCTTTAACGCTTATCAACTGCAACTGAACTATTTTGCGGATATCAAGGTTCGGGGCAGCAATATCATCGAGCAGATCAACGGGGCTCATATGCCCGTGCCCCTGCTTTCCCTCGTAACGGAAGACTGCATCGAAAACGCAAGGGATTATAACCAGGGCGGGGCCAGGTATAATACGTCTTATATTCAGGGCGTCGGCATGGGAACTCTGACGGATTGTCTTTCAGCGTTAAAATATTACGTCTATGACCTAAAACGGGTTTCCATGGAAAAGATTTTGGCAGCCCTTGAAAAGGATTTCTCAGGGGAGGATATCCTTCATCACCAGTTGAAAAAATCACCTAAATATGGAAACGACGATGATGCGGCCGATGATATCCTGAGGCGGATATTCCGGGCCTTCCATGACGCCGTGACCGGAAGGCCCAATGCCAGGGGCGGGGTATACCGGATCGATCTTCTGCCCACCACCTGCCATGTCTATTTCGGTGAAATCACGGGAGCCCTGCCCGACGGCAGGAAAGCGGGAATTCCCTTCTCGGAAGGCATATCCCCGGTTCAAGGAGCTGATACCTGCGGCCCCACAGCGGTTTTGAAGTCCGCGGCCAAAATCGACCATCTGAAAACCGGAGGAACCCTTTTGAACCAGAAATTTCTGCCGGAGCTGCTGACGGATGAAAAGGGAATCCAGGCGGTTGTTCATCTGATACGATCCTATTTTAAAATGGACGGACACCATATCCAGTTCAATGTGGTGGATGAAAAAACCCTGAGGGATGCCCAAAAAAATCCCCAGGCCCACCGGGATCTGATTGTGAGGGTGGCCGGGTATTCCGATTATTTTGTGGATCTTACGGAAGCGCTCCAGGAAGAGATCATACAAAGAACAGCCCACACCGTGATTTAGAAAAAAGCCCTGTGTATGGGTTTTTTCTTGACTTGCAGGCCAAGTATCAATAGATATAAATACGTTAGCAATTTGTTAATCCTGTAAATTATATCTTGTAATTTAAATGGATTATCAAAATATCCACAGTTTTTTAGTATTTTACTTAAAAAGGGGAGAAAAAAGATGAAAATGCGTAAATTATTATCTGTTGCAGGCATGGCATTGCTTTTCTGTATGCTTGCCGTATCCGTTCATGCAAAAGAGAAAACCCTTGTTTTCTGTTCGGAAGGGAGCCCGGAAGGGTTTACTCCTGCTCTTTACACGTCCGGGACCACATTTGATGCCTCATCCCGCCAGGTTTTTGATAAACTGTCCATGTTTGAACGGGGTACCACAAAAATCGTTCCGGGCCTTGCCACCTCCTGGGATGTGTCTGCCGACGGCACCGTCTATACCTTCCATCTGAGAAAGGGCGTGGAATTCCATACCACTCCTTTTTTCAAACCCACCCGCCCGTTTAATGCCGATGATGTTATTTTTTCCTTTATGCGGCAGTATGATAAGAACCATCCTTACAATAAGATATCCGGTGGTTCCTATGAATATTTTTCAGGGATGAGCATGCCCGATCTGATCAAATCCATTGAGAAGAAAGATGATTATACCGTCGTCTTCACCCTGACCAAACCCAATGCCCCCTTTATCGCCAATCTGGCCATGGATTTTGCTTCCATTCATTCCGCAGAATATGCAAACAATATGCTGGCGGCCAAAACCCCGGATGAATTCGACCAGAAGCCCATTGGAACAGGTCCCTTTGTTTTTGTTTCCTATCAGAAGGACTCCACCATCCGGTACAAGGCCTTTGATAAATACTGGGCCGGCCGGGCCAAAATCGATAAGCTGGTATTTTCCATCACGCCGGACGCCTCGGTCCGGTATGCAAAGCTGAAAGCCGGTGAAGCCCATGTCATGCCCTATCCGAATCCGGCCGATCTGGCGGCCATGAAACAGGATTCCAATATCAATCTCATGGAACAGGCAGGGTTGAATGTGGGCTATCTTGCTTTTAACTGCAAAAAAGAACCCTTTACCAATGTCAAGGTCCGCCAGGCATTGACCATGGCCATTAACAAAACCGCCATCCTGGACGCCGTATACCAGGGTTCCGGGAAAGTCGCCAAAAACCCCATTCCGCCCACCATCTGGTCCTATAACGACGCCGTAAAGGATTATACATACGACGTGGCCGCCGCTAAAAAGCTTCTTAGCGAGGCCGGTTTTGCCAATGGATTTGAAACCGACCTCTGGGCAATGCCGGTACAGCGCCCCTATAATCCCAATGCCAAGAGGATGGCTGAAATGATCCAGGAAGACTGGTCAAAAATCGGTGTTAAGGCCAAAATCGTTTCCTATGAATGGGGTGAATATCTGAAACGCTCCCTGGCTGCCGAGCACTCAACTCTTCTCCTGGGCTGGACCGGAGACAATGGGGACCCGGACAATTTCCTCGCCGTACTTCTGGGCTGCGATGCCATGGAAAGCTCCAACCGGGCCCGGTGGTGTTATAAGCCCTTTGACGATTTGATCACCAAAGCTACCCAGGTATCGGACCAGGCCGAAAGAACCAAATTATACCAGCAGGCCCAGGTGGTCTTTAAAGAACAAGCTCCCTGGGTGACCATTGCCCATTCCGTTGTGTTCCAACCCATGAGCAAAAAGGTTGTTGACTTTAAAATCGATCCCTTTGGCGGCCACGTTTTCTATGGCGTAGATCTGAAAGACTAAAGATCTGACGATGTTGATCCGGCGGTGCAAGGAGATCCCTTGTACCGCCACTTTAATATGAAGAATGTGGTGCCATCATGGTTCAATTTTTTTTTCGACGGTTTTTTCATGTTTTTCCGGCCTTTATCGGTGTGACCCTCCTGACCTTTTCCCTGATCCATCTCATCCCCGGTGACGCAGTTGAACTTCGTGCAGGAGAGCGGGGGATAGACCCGGTCCGGCATGCCGAGATGAAGGCCGAAATGGGTCTGGATAAACCCCTGCATATTCAGTACTTCCGGTATATCACCAATGTTTTCAAAGGAGATCTGGGCAAATCCTATGTCACTAAAAAACCTGTCCTCGAAGAATTTCTGACACTTTTTCCCGCCACCCTGGAACTCTCTCTCTGCGCCATGATGTTTGCAGTCCTGTTCGGGCTTCCGGCCGGGGTCATCGCCGGGGTTAAACGGGGAACGCCCTTTGATCATACCATCATGACCGTTTCGCTGACCGGATATTCCATGCCGATTTTCTGGTGGGGCCTGCTGATGATCCTGTTCTTTTCCGTATTCCTCGGCTGGACACCGGTTTCAGGGAGGCTTTCGGCGCTTTTCTGGATCGAACCCCAAACCGGTTTTATGCTCATTGACACACTTCGGTCCGATGAACCCGGCGCCTTTAAATCCGCCTTAAGCCATTTAATCCTGCCCTCCATCGTTCTTGGGACCATCCCGCTGGCCGTTATTGCGCGTATGACAAGGTCTTCCATGCTTGAGGTTCTAAAGGAAGACTATGTCCGGACAGCCAGGGCCAAGGGATTGTCCGACCGCCGGGTGATCCTGGTCCATGCCCTGAGGAACGCCTTGATCCCCGTCATTACCGTTATCGGTCTTCAAACCGGGGTGCTGCTGGCCGGGGCCATTCTGACGGAAACCATATTTGCCTGGCCCGGTGTGGGGAAATGGATCCTTGAATCCATCGGCCGCCGGGATTATCCGGCCATCCAGGGGGGGATATTGATCATTGCCACCCTCATTATTTTTGTGAACCTGGGCGTAGATATCCTATACGGCATCATCAATCCCAGGATCCGGTATACGCATTAGAACAGGAATTCAGCATGAGTGAAATGACAGCCATTCCCCTGGAAAATTCAGCACCACCCCATCCGCTGAAGGAATTCTGGAAATATTTCAGCGAGAACAAAGGCGCCGTTGTCGGGTTATACATCATTGTTATTGCAATTTTTTTGGCCGTTTTTGCAGATTATATCGCCCCCCACAGCCCTTTTGACCAATACCGGGATGCTATTTTGCAGCCTCCCGTATGGATGGACGGGGGGAGCAGCAAATTTCTCCTGGGGACCGATGCCGTAGGTCGGGATATTCTATCACGACTGATTCACGGGGCCCGCCTGAGCCTTTTTGTGGGCGTTATCGTTGTGACGCTGTCTCTTGCCGCAGGCATTATTTTCGGTGTGACCTCGGGATATTTCGGCGGTGTTTATGAAATTCTGATCATGCGGCTTATGGACATCATCCTGGCCCTGCCCAGCCTTTTGCTGGCCCTGGCCATTGTGGCCATCCTGGGGCCCAGCCTCCAGAATGCCATTCTATCCATTGCCGTGGTGGTGCTGCCCCATTACGTCCGGTTGACCAGGGCCTCGGTTCTTTCGGAAAAGAATAAGGATTATGTGACCGCATCCCGGGTCTGCGGTTCAGGCCCCTTCCGGATGATGTTTGCCGTGCTCCTTCCCAATTGCATGGCTCCTCTGATTGTCCAGGCCACCCTGGGTTTTTCAACGGCCATCCTGGATGCGGCAGCCCTGGGATTCCTCGGCATGGGGGCCCAGCCGCCCACGCCCGAGTGGGGGGCCATGTTGGCCAATGCCCTGCAGTTTGTCCAAAGTGCCTGGTGGGTGGTAACCTTTCCCGGCCTTGCCATTCTGATCACAGTGCTTGCCTTCAACCTTGCAGGAGACGGACTCCGGGACGCCCTTGATCCGAAAATGAAGCGGTAATTCATACCAACAGAGAAAACATATGAATCAAATATTAGACATTAAAAACCTTTCCGTGGATTTTGACGGATTCAAAGCCGTTCTGGATGTGGACCTGACCCTGGACAAGGGTAAGGTTCTGGGGATAGTGGGTGAATCCGGTTCTGGAAAAAGTGTTACCCAGCTTGCCCTCATGGGGTTGATTCCATATCCCGGCATTATCGAGGCGGACCGGCTCATATTCAATGATCACGATCTGCTGGCCATGTCAAAAAAGAAGAAACGGCAAATCACGGGCAAAGAGATCGCCATGATTTTCCAGGAGCCCATGTCCAGCCTCAACCCCTGCTTCACCGTGGAGTTCCAGTTGACGGAAACTCTGAAAATCCATGAGGGCGGATCACGGCGGCAAAGGCGCGAACGGGCCGTTGAACTGTTAAAGCAGGTGGGGATTCCGGCTCCCGAAGACCGGATGAAAAGTTTTCCCCACCAGTTGTCGGGAGGGATAAGCCAGCGGGTCATGATCGCCATGGCTATTGCCTGCAGCCCCAAACTCCTGATTGCCGACGAACCCACAACGGCCCTGGATGTCACCATCCAGGCACAGATTCTGGACCTTTTGATCAGTCTTCAGCGGGAAAAAAACATGGCCCTGATCCTGATCACCCATGACATGGCCGTCATCGCTGAAACCGTGGAAGATGTAGTGGTCATGTATGCCGGACAGGTGGTGGAAAAAAATACAGCCCATAATATTTTTACCGCTCCGAGACATCCGTATACCGATGCCCTGCTGAGGTCCTTGCCGGAGCGCAATGTCAATTCAAAACGGCTTCCCACCATTCCGGGGGTTGTGCCGGGCAAATACGATAAACCGTCAGGATGCCTGTTCCATCCCCGGTGCAGGTTTGCAAAAGAGAAATGTTCGACCCTGCGGCCGGCCTTGACAAAGGAAGGCGACGGTGCTTACAGATGCCATTTCCCATTGATCAACGGAGTTCCCCAGTATGAATGAAAAGCCGATTATCCAGGCGCGAGACCTGAAAAAATATTATACCATCAAGGAAGGACTCTTTTTTAAAAGGACTTCGACATTAAAGGCCCTGGATGGCGCATCCTTTTCCATAAGACCCGGCGAAACCTTTTCCGTGGTGGGGGAGTCCGGCTGCGGGAAATCCACCCTTGCGCGATTGATTACCATGATTGAAAGGCCTACTTTTGGGGATTTTGAAGTGGACGGCATCAATGCCGTCACCAGTGATCCCGAAGCCATGAAAGCCTTGAGAGAAAGGGTTCAGATTGTTTTCCAGGACCCTTACGGATCTTTGAACCCCAGGAAAAAAGTGGGGGCCATCCTGGAAGAGCCGCTTTTGATCAACACCGGGCTCAATGCGAGCGAACGGCGGGAAAAGGCCCTGGCCATCATGGATAAGGTGGGTCTCAGGCGGGAACAGTATTCCCGGTATCCCCATATGTTTTCCGGAGGCCAGAGGCAGCGGATCGCCGTTGCAAGGGCCTTGATGCTCAACCCCAGCCTGGTGGTGGCCGATGAGCCGGTGTCGGCTCTGGATGTTTCCGTCCAGGCCCAGGTCCTGAATCTGTTCATGGATCTCCAGGATGAGATGAATCTGGCCTATCTTTTTATTTCCCACGATCTGAGTGTGGTCCGGCTGATCTCGGACCATGTCATGGTCATGTATCTGGGCAGGCCCGTGGAACAGGGGGAAAAGACCGTTATTTTCGAGAATCCCATTCATCCCTATACCAGGGCCCTTCTTGCGGCAACCCCCCATGTGGATCGAGAAGACCGCACCCAAAGGGTCCTTTTGACCGGGGAAATTCCTTCTCCGCTGAACCCTCCGCCGGGATGCACCTTTCATAAACGATGCATCCATATGACCGAAATCTGCAAGGAGGCTGTTCCGGAATTTCGGTCCGTGGGCGGCAGAAGGGTCACCTGCCATCATGCGGAAAAATTCTGCCGATAGAATTCCATTCAAACGATAATATCGGATTTAAAAGGCTCTCCAAATGATTCAATATTTTACCATGGGTGCGATTTTAGGGTTTTCCGCGGGTCTTGCCCCGGGTCCGTTACTGACCCTGGTGGTATCCGAGACTATTTCTTATAATATCCGGGCCGGAATCAAGGTGGCGGTTGCCCCCCTGATCACGGATCTTCCCATCATCGCCGTGGCCGTATTGATCCTGTCCCGCCTGTCGGGTTCCCAAGGCATACTGGGGGTCATCTCCCTCATGGGCGGTGTGCTGGTGCTGGTCATGGGAATCCGCGGCATGAAAACCAGGGGCATGGCTCTGGATATCCCAAAGGCTGCCCCCAGGTCTTTGACCAAGGGAATCCTGGTGAACGCATTGAGTCCCCATCCCTATATTTTCTGGCTCAGTGTGGGCGGGCCGACCATGGCCAAGGCCGGAGATCGGCACGTATTGGCCCCGGCGGCGTTTTTATTGGGATTTTATCTTTTGATGGTCGGATCAAAGATGGTATTGGCGGTCCTGGCAGGGAAGTCAAAAGCAGTTTTAACGGGTCAGGGCTATGTGTTGACCATGAGGTGTCTGGGATTTCTCCTGTGTGTGCTGGCCGTTTTTCTCTTCAAGGACGGCATCCGCCTTCTCTGGCCGGCGCCGTGAAAAAGAAAACCCGGCAGGGGTCATCAAGACCTCCCGGCCGGGCTTTGGAAAAACGGACCGCGGATTATTTCCAGTCAAATTCCCTGGATGTCACCGTATCTTCCATCCTCTGGATGCGGCGTTCTATGTTTTCAAATTTCTTTTTGACCCTCTGGACGGCCGATTGCCTTGAATGGGAATAGGCATCATAGAATTCCGCATCGTTTTCATCTTGCAGCGGAGAAACCGGCTCCATTTTCAGGAAAAGCCCTGCAAGGATATACATGACCCCCACAGGCCAGAACCCGGTAAACAAAAATACCAAAAGGGTGACAACCCTGACCCAGAACACATTGAAATTAAAATACTCGGCCAGGCCTCGACAGACCCCCATGAAGATGCCTCTCCGGGACCGGTAGATGCCGCGGCTGGAAGCAAGGGTCTCAAAGCGGCCCCCAAGCCTCTGGAAAATCTTCCCGCGTTTTTCAAATTTAAAATTGTGTCTATATCCGTGATATCGTCTCATTTGCCGAATTCCTTTTTCTGGCGCTCAATCAATATGGTTTCCAGGGCTTCCACCCGTTCTTCCATTTTTGACAGCCCGCGATAGATGTCCTGGATCATCCGGGTTTCTTCTGCCTGGGCCTGTTTGTCTTTCCCGGACAGCCCTCCGGACTTGGAAACCCGGATGATGCCGATGATAACCAGTCCGATGGTGGCGATAAAGAGGATGATCCCGCCGATGGAGATGCCGATGATAAGGGCGCCCATCATGATAATAGTTCTCCGGTTGGGTTAGTGCCTGATGACCTATGCATTGATCTTACCACCATTTTTCAAGGATTGGGAAGATTTTAATTCATTGAGTTCGGCTTCGATTTCATCATCGGCCTCCAGGGCGTCCAACTGATTCTCAAGGGTCGAAGCCCTGCCGTAGTCCACAAGGTCGGCTTCCGCTTCCATTCTTTCGATCTGCTGCTCAAGTTCTTCAAATTTCTGCATGACTTCGGCGCTGTCGGCTCTGCGGATTTCCTCCCTCACCCTTTTTTTCCGGGTGGCCCTCAGATGTCGTTGAACCAGCATTCTTTGTTTTTCCCGGGCGGATTTGAGCTTGTTCTCCAGTTCCTGGATATCCTCCCGGTATTGTTCGATCATGACACCGAGTTCAGTCACTTCCACCTGAAGGGTTTCGGCTTTCTGGGTATACCGTCGTTTTTCCTGGAGGGCCTGGCGGGCCAGGTTGTCTTTACCCTTTTGAACGGCTAACGCTGCCTTTTGGTTCCAGAAATCTTCTTTTTCTTCAATTTCATCCAGGAACCGCCGGGCCTTTTTCTGACCGGCAATGGTATTGGCACAGGAAGATTTTATTTCGATTAAGGTGTCTTCCATTTCCCGGATCATGAGCTTGATGAGTTTTTCCGGATCTTCTGCATTGTCCAGCATGGAATTGATGTTGGATGCCACAATATCTTTAAACCGTGTAAAAATTCCCATTTTATGTCTCCTTAAGTTTTATGATTTCCACTCCATCTCTTGCTTTGATTTAAAAAGAAAGATAGCATTTTACGTGCCGGCCGGCATTTTTTATAAATTGCCTTTTGATATTAATGAGTTATGTATATTGACAATTCAAATAGGGTTGTAGTAATATTGACTATATATTGGTTAATTCTAATATATATTGGTTAAAATAAAATTTGATTGATTGGAGGGATTCATGATTTCGCCCGATGAGGACAGG
>JAABTB010000252.1 GCA_011390085.1 Desulfobacula sp. | reverse complement strand
ATAATTTGAAAACCGGTTTCAAGTGAAGCAGAATTTAAAATGATAACGATCCAGAAGAAATGCAAAGTCAATGTCAGAGTTTTGTTTAAATTTTGTTTTATCCAGAACTGAACCGAATAGATAAACCGCAATGATCGAATCCTTAGCAGAATTCGAAGATGCGATATATCGATTAACCTTAAAATTGATGATAGTTATCAATTTGGTTTGTATATCCTTATTTCCCATTTTTTCTAATCCTCTGATTTTGTAATGAATACTAACAGTTCAATATATGGAATTCAATAAATTATTCACAATGCTTTTAATATAAGGCGTATTGGTGTAATTGAATGAATACAAAATTAACCAAAGTTAAAAAAAGGAAACAGTTCCATGAAAAATGAAAAGAAAACCGATATGGAGCGACAGATCTCCTTTGACAGTCTGCCTCCGAATATCAGAGAAAATATGACGGAAGAAGAAAAGCAGCTTTTCCTCCATGCAGAGGAATGGCCGGAATCCCTCTTTGACAAGCTGGATGAATTTATCGTCAAAGATTAAAATTGACAGCGGTCTGTGCAGGCTCTAAGATATAGTGGCAATTACTCTGATAAGAGGTCTACCATGCCCCGGACACCTGAAGAAAAGATTGATTTTGAAAAATATGCCAAATATGCTCAGATCCTGGAAAAAACAAAATGGGCCGAAGAATTTTCCTGGCATCATATTCGAAAGATCTGCCATTATATTCATCCCATTATAGCTAAAAAAGGAGCCGTGATATTTAAAGAAGGGGATAAAGAAGAGACCTTCGGGATTATTGTAAAAGGGTCCATTGATATCCTGAAGCAAGGGGAAGCGGAAAACCGTAAGGTTGCAACATTGCAAAGCTCACAAACCTTTGGGGAAATGGCCCTGCTGGATGGAGAACCCAGATCTGCAACCGGGATTGCCGCAGAAGATTCCGTTATTTTTTTTATTTCCAAAAAAAATTTGATGGATATTGCAAATGACCATCCCAAACTGGGTTTCCAGATTATATGGAAAATTTCCAAATCATTGAGCCGGCATCTGAGAAATACCACTGGAAAACTGGTCGATTATATGGGGAACTGATTCATCCCGACTCAGGATATCTTCAGGATCGATGCATGTTTTGTGATCTTATTGGATGACATTTTTAAAAGGTCCAAGGATTTTGAGGGAGTGATACCCAGGCAGGTCTTGTATTTCTCTGAAATCTCCAGAATTTGTTTTCCAATGGTGTCGCCCGGCATGGAAAAATCAATATTGCACAGTTCATTGGAAAAGGAACACATATATCGCTGTATTTCCCCGGTACTCAGACGATTTTTCAAAAAATTAAAATTTGAAACCGGTTTCATTGCGGAAATGATGGGTAGGGGAAGATGCCATCGGGACGCAAAGAATCTGCCGATTTGGCTGTAAGAAATGCCGATGATACATTTTGAAGCTTGTTCCTTGGATAATTGCTTTTCATCAATGGCTATTTCAATGCGGAGATATACTTCAGGGGAAAAAAGGGCCACCAGATATTCGCCAAAATCATAGAGTATTGCGGTTATTTGAATATATTCGGCATGTTCCATCTTTTCTTCAAGCGCCAGTTCCCGGACAATAATGCTTCGTTGAAATGATTTTATTGCCTTGTCCTTAAGAATCCGGACCTTGGCCACATCATTCATGATTTCATATATTTTCAGCCCGGCTGCAGCCAGTTTTATCTCCTCGGTGCCAAGGATGATCATTGCCTCGGAAATGGTAGAAATTCCCTTGTCGGAAAATTGCCCGTAAAATGAAGAATTAACAAGCTTTAGCAATTTGGTGGTCAATGCCATGTCTTTTAAAATAACATCGGCAATATCATTTGCTGAAGAATATTTCATCTTCAGGATCTGGTTAACGTCGCGGATTTGATTTGAAAATGTCAAAAAACTTCCGTTTTTCATAATATTACCGGAAAGCGTTTTGATAAATGTTTTATAATCCATTTTGCTTTCATCGGCAACCGGATGGTTTGAGGAAAAATCAATCCGGTCCAATTCGATGCCGGCATGGTGGGGATCAGAAAAATTCATTATTTCTCCAGAAAGAAAACAAAACTTGAAAAACCTTGTTAATCGACATTATAATACCGTCATGGTAGTCTTTTTTCCTATTCTTTTCAATTGATATATGAAAAGGCGTACCCATCGAAAAAACAAAAGACATATTTCTGGAATTCAAACACAGGGTTGAAAAAAATCGACAGGCCTTTTCAAATTCCAATATGGTCAGAATGAGAGAGGCTATCCGGTATTTAACCCCTCAAAAGCTTGAAATTTTTATCAAAATTCCATTTCTCCTGCATATTAATTCCCCTGAATATCCCGGATACACCGACCCCGTCATTTCATCCCATGGTATCTGGAATTTTTTAAATTCCGGGTTTTATAAGGACGCGGCCCAGATTAAGCTTTTCCCCAAATCTATTCTTGAGACCGTTGAAAATGATGCTGCAGCCATTCTCGGTCTTTATCATATCGGCAGCCTGGGGACCTTTACCCAGTCAAAGGGCTCTGATTTTGACTTCTGGATCATTATAGATAAAAAAAATTTTTCAAGAAGAAGGTACGAGAGCTTTGAAAACAGGCTGGATGCTATTTTAAAATATTGCCGGGAAGCCTATCAGCAGGAAGTCACTTTTTTTGTCATGGATCAGAAAGATATTAAAAACAATTGTTATTCTTTGTTCGACGACCCGGAAATCCTGGATGCGCCCAGAATTTTTTTAAAAGAGGAGTTTTACCGAACCTTTCTGATGATTGCCGGTAAGATTCCACTTTGGTGCGTATTGCCCAATTTTCAGGATGCTGAAAACGACCCGGGGATGAATATGGACGGCATTACAACGCAGATTTTATCCATGTATGATGACCTGATAGATCTTGGCAGGATATCGTCTATCCCCATGGAAGATGTGATAAAAGGACTTTTATGGCATATCTGCAAATCTGACCATGATCCTGTCAAGGCCATTATTAAGGCTACCATGATTTTCAGCTATGGATTCGGCACTTCCAACCATAGACAATTGTTATGTGATAAGATCAGGGAAGGATATACAAGGGCCGGAATTGACGATTTTTCTATGGACCCCTACAAGCTTCTGTTTGATCAGATCCTTGAATTTCATGAATCGGAAGATCCAAAAAGGCTGAATCTGATTAAAAACGCCATTTTTTTTCGATTATGCGAATACCCTGATGTAAAAATGCCGGAGGAGGGTACCCCCAAAAGAAACCTGATTCAAAAATATATTCGCCTCTGGAAATTAAACCAGCATCAGGTGGGAAAACTTTTGTCCTATCCATCATGGGCTGAAGCGGAAAAACTGCTGCTTGAAAAGGCTTTTGTTCAGCGATTGGCACAAATGTACAATCATGCCGTTAAAGAAACTGAAAGCCTAAAATCCGGCCTTGATTTCGGGAAAGAAAAAAGAAACTGGATCATGTTGAAAAATAAAATCAGAACCCGGCTTAATAAGAATCCGGATAAAATCCCGGAATGTTCCACCTATCTAAAACGAAAACAATATGTGCATCATCGTATCATACAAATGAAAAATTTTTTTTGCCTCAATACGGAATTGGAATCCGGGCAGGCCATTGAAAATTTATATCATCATTCAAATCTATTGGGGGTCCTGGGTTGGATTATGGAAAATGGCCTGTATCAAAGGCATAAGGCAGACATGACTCTGAAATCCGGCTTAAATCTGTTTGACTCCGGTTCTGTACCGGTGGATCTTGATAAATTGTATCTGAGCATGCAGCCTTTAAAACCTCTTTCAGATAAAAATTTCGAACTTCATCCCCTTGTGGGAAAGATACTGGTCCTTCTTATGTATCCGCCATCAAAAGAAAGATCTTATATCAGCAGTGCTGAGATCCTTGTTTCCAATACCTGGGGAGAATTGTTCTTCCATGAAAACAAATTTGTTCCTATGATTTCAAGACAAGGGGTGTGTGAAGAATTGGCAATATGGCTGACCGGATTCGGATACCAAAATACCAGGCTTTATA
>JAABTB010000251.1 GCA_011390085.1 Desulfobacula sp. | reverse complement strand
GGCAAAGGAAAGGGTCATGCCCGTAAAAAATACAAGGATGATGAGGACAGGATATTTCATTTGACTCCTTCTATAGATCATCTATGGATTTGTTCAGGGACTTTTTGATCTCCCTGATTCTGGTTTTTAAAATTTCCAGTACGGAGCTGCCGCTTTTTTTTGCAATTCTATGGGCCTCATCCACGATTTTTTCTGCATAGGCGGAGATGGCCGCTTCATCAGGCAAGGCTGCACCGGATGTTTTATATTGTGAGACAAGCATTCTCTTTGCAAACGCAATTTCCTGTTTCCGGATAAATCCGTTCTTTCCAAAAATCGCCATGGATCCCTTTCTATCTGTAATTTTCCATCATATCCTGAAGCACCTGGTTTCCGGGGCAGAGATCCTTTTCCGTCAGCGTATTCAGCCGGGTTTCCGTGGTTTCAAGGATATCATGGGTGTCATTGAGGCTCTCATTGATATGAAGGATGCCCGTCAGGAGCCGGCCCTTTTCCAGGTGCTGCTCCAACGCATCGATGGCACATCGCCGCCGGGTGACGTCAATGGATTCGTCGCATTTGTGAAGATGGATCACCCCGCCGTCGTGCAGGGTCACGGATTGGGTGGTTCCTTTTCCATATTGGGTGGTGATTTCCTTTCTGGGCGGGATAAAATCAAAGAAAGACGTGGCTTCCATATGATCCCGGACCCACTGGTAACTCTTGGTGGAAGCGGCCGTATTGTTAAAGGTCACACAGGGGGAGATCACATCCACCAGGGCAAACCCCCTGTGCCCGATGGCCGCTTTCAGAAGGGGAACGAGCTGTTCCTTGTCGCCGGAAAATCCCCGGGCCACAAACCCTGCGCCCAGGGCAATGGCCAGTTCGCACAGATCAATGGATTCAAAGGGGTTGGGCCGGCCTTTCTTGCCGGCGGAGCCCCGGTCCGCCGTTGCAGAATCCTGTCCCTTGGTCAGACCGTAGCAGCCGTTGTTCATGACGATATAGACCATATTGAGGTTTCGCCGGACAATATGGACAAATTGCCCCATTCCGATGGAGGCTGTGTCCCCGTCACCGGAAACGCCGATATAGGTAAGGTCCCGGTTGGCCATATTGGCCCCGGTGGCAATGGAGGGCATGCGTCCGTGGACCGAATTGAATCCATGGGATTTCCCTAAGAAATAGGCCGGGGTCTTGGAAGAACATCCGATTCCGGACATCTTGGCAATCCCGGAGGGTTCCAGGGACAGCTCGTAGCAGGCGTTGATGATAGCGTTGCTGATGGAATCATGGCCGCATCCGGCGCACAGGGTGGAGGCTGCGCCTTCGTAATCGCGGCGCGTATACCCCAGATCGTTTTTGGGAAGGTCGGGGTGGCGGAAACCCGGGCGGGGGGAACTCATTGGGCACCTCCTTGCTGTGTTTGAGCGTTCAGTATCTGTTGGATGGAATCCGAAATATGCCCGGCAGTGATGGGCAGGCCGTCGAAATGGGTGATGGAGACCAGCTTGTCCGGCCGGATACGGCATTCGTTGATCAAGAGGGTCCGCATCTGGCCGTCCCGGTTCTGCTCGATGACAAAGAGAGTTTTGTGCCGGTCAATAAACTCCCTGACCTCGTCCTGGAAAGGAAATCCCCGGAGCCGCATGGTATTGATCATGATCCCTTTTGACTCAAGGGTTTCCAGTGCTTCATGGGAAGCCTGGGCGCTGGTGCCGAAAAAGACGGCCCCATAACCGGTACCGGTATCGGAGACTTGAATATCCGGCTTTGGCACAAGGCTTTTAGCCGTCTGCCATTTTTTGTCGAGTCTTAACATGATCCGCTGATAAGTGTCATTGTCCTCCGTATAGGCCGCATATTCATCGTGGGAAGATCCCCGCGTAAAATAGGAGCCCAGTCTGGGGTGGGTTCCCGGGATTGTCCGGTAGCAGATACCGTCTCCATCTTTGTCCAGATACCGTCCCCATTTTTCGGTCAGGGATTCAAGCTGGTTTCCATCAAGGACCTTTCCCCTGTCGTAGGTCCGGGTGTCGTCCCATTCCAGGGGCAGGCAGATATGGTCATTCATGCCCAGATCCAGATCGCTCATGATGATGACCGGGGTTTGGAGCCGTTCCGCCAGGTCGAAGGCGTCCGCCGTCATTTCAAAACATTCCCTGGGGTCACAGGGAAAGAGCAGGACATGTTTGGTGTCGCCGTGGGAGGCGTAGGCGCAGAGGAGAATGTCCGATTGCTGGGTCCGTGTGGGCATGCCCGTGCTGGGCCCGGTTCTCTGGACATCAATCAGCACCACCGGGATCTCTGCAAAATAGGCCAGACCCAGGAATTCATTCATCAGGGAAATCCCGGGCCCCGATGTCGCGGTAAAGCCCCGGGCTCCGTTCCAGGACGCCCCCAGGGCAATGCCCAGGGCCGTCAGCTCGTCTTCGGCCTGAAGAATGGCCACCCTTTTTTTACCGGATTCATCACGCCGGTATTGGCCGGTGAACCGGTCAAAGGCCTCGATCACGGAAGTGGAGGGGGTAATGGGATACCAGCCCGCCACGGTGGCTCCCCCGTACACGGCCCCCAGGGCCGTGGCCGTGTTGCCGTCCATCAGGATATGGCGGGTCAGTTGGTTGCTGCGTTTCACCTTGAGTTTACAGGTGTCTTGGAAATGGGTGGCCGCGTATTCAAATCCCAGTTCCAGGGCTTTTATATTGGGCTCTCCCAGTTTGGGCTTTTTTTTGTATTGGCTGAGGATGGAATCGGTCAGAACGGAGAATTCCATATCAAACAAATGGGTCAGAGCCCCGACATAGACAATATTTTTAAGCAATTGCGAGAGCTTTGGATCCTCAAATTCCCGGTTGCAGATCTGGGTCAGGGGAATATCGATGAGGGTGATATCGTCCCTGGCAAAATCCGCCGGCAGTTGCCGGGCCGAGTCGTACATAAAATATCCGCCCGGCGCCAGGCCTTCATAATCCTTTTTCAAGGTCTGCCCGTTCATGGCAACGACAACATCATATCCCCCCCGGCGGCCCAGATTCCCTTTTTCATTGATCCTGACCTCATACCAGGTCGGCAGGCCCTGGATATTGGAGGGAAAAATATTTTTGGGACTCACCGGAACCCCGAGCCGGAACACGGATTTGGCAAACAGGGCATTGGCGCTGGCCGAACCCGAGCCGTTCACATTGGCAAACCGGATCACAAAATCATTGACACCTTGAAGTTTCATTATGCTTGCCCTGCCTTTGCCGGCTCGTACATATATTTCTGCATATCCCAGGCCGATGTTGGACACCGCTCCGCGCAAAGCCCGCAGTGGAGGCAGACATTTTCGTCTTTGACCATGACCCGGCCCGTGGGAAGCAGGCCCGAGACATAAAGATCCTGGGACTTGTTGTTGGCCGGAATGGAAAGGCCTGCTCTCAGGTTTTCCTCCGTATCGTTTTGGATAAAATTGATGCAGGTTGTGGGGCAGACATCCATACAGGCATCGCATTCTATGCACAAAGCGAGGGAGAAAACCGTCTGCATATCGCAATTGAGGCACCGGAGCGCTTCCGTCCGGCCTATCTTCCGGTCAAACCCCAGTTCAACCTCCATCAGGCGGTCCTTGATGGATTTGACCTTTGACACCATGGGCACATTCTGCCGCTCCCGGTCCGATACTTCATTGTGATACATCCAGTCGTGGAGTCCCATTTTCTGGCCGGCCAGGGTTGTGGCGGGCAGGGGCCTGTTAAAAAGATCCTCGCCTTTGCAGAAAAGATCGATGGAGATGGCGGCCTCATGGCCATGGGCCACGGCCGTGATCACATTCTTGGGTCCGAAGGCGGCATCACCGCCGAAAAATATTTTTTTGATACTGGATTGAAAGGTGATCTCATCAACCTTTGGCCGGTTCGAATCATTAAAAATCAGTCCAATTTCTTTTTCAATCCAGGGAAAGGCGTTCTGCTGACCCACAGCAATGAGAACCTCATCACAGGGGATGAAAACCGGTTTCTGATCCGAGGCCGGGTCCTCCGGGGAAGGCTGAAAGTTCATGCCGGTCAGCCTGCCTTTTTCCACCACAAAGGCCAGGGGGGACAGGTATTCCAGGATGGGGATGCCCTCCCGCAGAGCATCTTCAATCTC
>JAABTB010000250.1 GCA_011390085.1 Desulfobacula sp. | reverse complement strand
CTATGTCCGCATGGACATGGACGATGAGGGGCTGGTGCCGGAATCCCTGGAAGCAACCCTGAAAACCCACAAGATAAAATTCATCTACCTGGTGCCCACCTTCCAGAACCCGACGGGCCGGACCATTACCCTGGAACGGCGGATCAGGATTGCCGGCATCATCCAGAAATACAATGCCCTTCTGGTGGAGGACGACCCCTACAGCGCCCTCCGGTATCAGGGGGATGACCTGCCGCCCATCAAAACCATGGCCGAAGATCATGTCATCTATGTCTCCACCCTGTCCAAAATCTTTGCTCCGGGTCTGAGGATCGGATTCTATGCGGCCCCGGAATTCTTAAGAAAATGGCTGGTGCTGGTGAAACAGGGAATCGACCTGCATACCAGCACCTTTAACCAGGCCCTGGCCGCAGAATACCTGGAAGGTCATTATCTTGCGGCCCACCTGCCCAAGATCATCGGCCTTTACCGGCCCAAACAGGTGGCCATGCTGTCCGCCATCAGGGAACATTTCCCAGCCGGCTTTGCCTGCTCTCCCTCCGACGGGGGCATGTTTCTATGGGTCAAAGGGCCCAAAGGCTTTGATATGATCCGGCTGTATCACCGGGCCATAGAAAACGGCGTCGCCTTTGTGCCGGGAAAATTCTTTTTCACGGATGAGGCCGAGGGAATCGAAACCATGCGGTTAAACTATACCATGGCCGATGAAAAAACCATTGGAACCGCCATAGGCAAGCTTGCCGATACCATCCGCGCCCAGTTAAATATTTGATCCGCGCACTTTCAAAACCCTGGGGATTGTGTTAGCCTTCATTTTCACAAATTTATGATCGGCAACCCATCGGAACAGGGAGATGTTATGGATGACGCGTGTTGGTACAGGTGTAAGGCAAAGGCAAAAAGACAGATTATAAAACCCCTTGCCGTGCTTTTGATAGGGGTCCTGTGTTTTTTTGCGGCCGCGCCCTCCCCGGTTTTTGCCGCCTTTACCGAAAGTGCCCATTCGTCGGACGCTGAATTTCCCCTCTATCCAATCATCAAGCCCAATGTGGATTTCTGGGTCAATATTTTCACAAAATATTCAAAAGCTCACGGGGTTATCCATGATATCAACAATCTGTCCATTATCTATGAGGTGGTGACCCTGGACCCCTCGGAAACCGTTTCCGCCGCCAATACCAATAAAACCGTCAAAACGGCGGCCATCCTGAAATACCGAGAAATTCTACTCAAACTGGCAACGGGGATAGCCCCCCTTTCAGACGAAGAGATCCGGGTTTCTGCCCTGTTCGGAAAGACGGCAAGCCCTGCGGATTTTGAGCTTGCCGCTTCCAATATACGATGCCAGACCGGTCTCAGCAAGGAATTCAAAGAAGGCCTCATCCGGGCCGGAGCCGTGCTGGACGAATTTAAAAGGATTTTCAAATTCTATGGCCTTCCCGAAGATCTGGTCTATCTTCCGTGTGTGGAGTCTTCCTATAATTTCAAAGCCTATTCCAAGATGGGAGCCGCAGGCATCTGGCAGTTCACCCACGACACCGGAAAAATCTATATGAATATCGATTATGTGGTGGATGAAAGACGCGACCCCTATATTTCAACCGATGCCGCTGCCCGGCTCCTGAAAAAAAATTACGCCGTCCTGGGGGAATGGCCTCTGGCCATTACTGCCTATAACCACGGCCTGAACGGCATGCTGAGAGCGAAAAACGCAGCCGGGAATTATGAAAACATATTTAAAACCTATCAGAGCAGCTCGTTTAAATTTGCTTCAAGAAATTTTTATTCCGAATTTCTGGCGGCCCGGATTGTTGCCAAAAATCATGAGAAACACTTCGGAACCCTAAGTTTTGAGAACCCTTCCGCCTTTCAGACGGTGAAAACAAAGGGATACCTCATGGCAAAAGATCTGATGACTCAGTTTAATCTCAGTGTTGAAGATATTCAAACCCTTAACCCGTCCCTGCGCCCCCCGGTTTTCACCGAGCAGAAATATATCCCCAAAGGATTCCATCTCAAGCTTCCGAAAACCTTTTCCCTTCATGAAATAGACAAACGGCTGGCCGGGCTCTATAAATCCGGCCAGAAACCCAGCCGGTTCCACAAGGTCCGGAAAGGAGAAACCGCCGGCTCCATTGCAAGACTCCACTCCGTCCGGCTCAATGATCTGGTCCGGGCAAATGCCCTGGGCGCCAAGGCGGCGATTTTTATCGGCCAGAATCTAAGAATCCCGGTCAGAGATGAAATCATCACCACAGTCAAAAAAGAACCGGTAAAAGCCAAAGAGATGCGCCCGGAACCGATGGTGCCGGCACCGGCACCGGAAAATCCCGTTCAGACGGAAAAACCGGCGGAAGCTGAAACAACCATAGCAGAAACCACTGGGCCCCCAGGCTATGAAACCCCGATTGATCCGATGTTTGATGTCATTGCCAAACCCCCGACCAATGTGGCCGCCATCAACCCCAGGATTGATATGAGCGATCTTAAAATCCTTCACATTGAAAAAAAAGGGCTCCTCCCCATTGGGGTCATCAAGGTTGAAGCAGAGGAAACCCTGGGTCATTATGCCGGGTGGCTGAAGGTTTCAGCCCAGGAAATCCGCAAACTGAATGCATTCAAGCCCCATGACAAGATTTCCATTGACCGGAAGATCAAAATTCCCCTGAAAAAAACAACGGCCCAGGCGTTTGAAGAACAGCGATTTGAATTTCATAAGGAAATGGAAGAGGATTTTTTCGGATCCTTTTCCATAAACGGGGTGGATACCTATGAGATCAAAAACGGGGATAATATCTGGCGTCTTTGCGAGAATGAACTGGAAGTACCCTTCTGGCTCTTAAAAAAATACAATCCTGAAATCAATTTCAATTCACTTCAACTGAAGCAAAAAATCAAATACCCGATCATCGGTAAAGCCAAAGAAAAATAGGATAAGGATGAAAGCGGTTACGGTAAACGGACCTGCCTTTCCCAAGGCCCTCACACCCGGTCTCCGTGTTTTTTCAATAGCCCCCGAAGCTGATCATAGGACAGCCCCAGGGTTTTGGCGGCTGCCCTCTGATTATACCGGCATTCTTTAAGGGTTCTCGACAAAAGGGTTCTCTCCAGATCGCCCATGGCTTCCTTAAAAGGCTTTTTAAAAGCCTGGTTCACGACATCGGCAAAGTCCTCTGTTGTTTCTCTCGACTCTGCCGGTTCCGCCTTTTGCACCCCGGATGTTATCCTTGCCCCTCCCTGATCCCGGTTTTTAAAATCACCCCCAAAAGGAGATGTGAAAGGGTTAAAGGAAATGTGTTCAATCTTATGGGTGGAAGATTTATATACGGCCCGCTCAATCACATTTTTCAGCTCCCGTATGTTTCCCGGCCAGGGATACGCCTCAAGGGCTTTTACTGCACTGCCTGAAATTTTCGGGATATCTTCCCATCCCAGTTCATAGGCCATTCTTCCCGCAAAATGACGGGCCAGCATAAGGATATCCTCTTTTCTGTTTCGAAGCGGCGGCACATAGATGACCTCAAAGGAAAGCCGGTCCAGAAGGTCCTGTTTGAATCCTCCGGATAGGGCCATCCCCTCCAGGTCCGCATTGGTTGCCGCCACAATCCTGACATCCACGTAAACAGAATCCGAGGCCCCCACCCTTTCAAAGCTCCCGTATTCCACGACCCGTAAAATTTTTTCCTGGACTTCCATGGGGATGGCGCCGATCTCATCCAGGAAAAGGGTCCCGTCCGCGGCCTTCTCAAACCGGCCCGCCTTCCGGGAAGCGGCGCCGGTAAAGGCCCCCTTTTCATAGCCGAAGAGTTCGGAACCGATGAGTCCCGGTGTCAGGGCCGAACAGTTCAAGGTCACCAGGGGTTTCGACCACCGTCTGGATAAAAAATGAATCCGGGAAGCGGCCAGTTCCTTTCCCGTGCCCCTCTCCCCGAGAATCAGAACCGGGCGGTCTATGGGCGCCACCTTTGATATCTGCTCCTGGAATTCAATAAACGCTTCCGACTGGCCCAAAGCCTCGGGCGTGGAAAATGATTTTCCCCTGTCCTCATCGGGCGAAATCATGAATCCCTCCAATCAATCAAATTTTATT
>JAABTB010000249.1 GCA_011390085.1 Desulfobacula sp. | reverse complement strand
TTCAAACTCTCGGCGGTCTCGGGCTCTTTATCCTTGGCATGAAAATGATGACCGACGGCCTTCAGGCCACGGCAGGGCAGAGAATCCGGCGGATCCTGGAAGCCATATCCTCCAATCGGTTTATGGGATTTTTGACTGGAGCCGGTGTCACGGCCATCATTCAATCTTCATCCGCCACCACGGTCATGCTGGTCGGTTTTGTCAGTGCCGGCATCATGAGCTTTCAGCAGGCCGTGGGCGTGATCATCGGCGCCAATGTCGGAACCACCATCACAGGCCAGCTCATTGCCTTTAATCTATCGGAAGCGGCTTTGCCGGCCGTGGCCCTGGGCGTTGCCCTGAAATATTTTTCCAAAAAGAGAAATTACCGGTATATCGGTGAAATCATCCTGGGCTTCGGCCTTTTGTTCTATGGCATGGAGGTGATGAAAGGCAGCCTCTCTCCTATCCGGTCTGATCCCCAATTTATTCAATTCTTTACAACCTTCAATACCGACAGCCTGGGCGGGGTGCTTCTGTGCGTGTTCATGGGGACGGCGGTGACGGTGGCGGTTCAGTCTTCTTCCGCCACCATCGGATTGACCATGGCCCTGGCGACTTCAGGCCTCTTAACCTATCCCACGGCCCTGGCCCTGGTCCTGGGCGAAAATATCGGGACCACGATAACGGCTCAGTTGTCCACCCTGGGGTCCAACAATGAAGATGCCCATAACACGGCCAATGCCCATACCATTTTCAATGTGGCCGGTGTTTTTATCATCCTTATGGTGTTTCCCTGGTTCGTGGAGATTGTCGAGGCCGTTACCCTTGCCATAGGGGCCGGGCCCGCAACCGAGACCCTGAACGGTGAATTTGTGAATGCTGGAAGATATATTGCCAACGGCCATTCGCTTTTTAATGTCATCAATGCTGTCCTTTTCCTCATTTTTCTTCCACAGTTGATTAAATTAACCCTCCTGATTTCCCCCAAGCTTTCAAAATCAAAGGAAAGATACCGTCTGCCCGGATTTGATTCAGGGTATATCGATTCCACCATCGGCGCCCTTGCCAAAGTCAGGGGTGAAATCATTAAAATTCTTGAATTTACCCAGATGAACCTGAAAAAGACCTCCAAATGCCTGACTGTGAGAGATGATGATATCTTAGGAGAAAGGGATGCCATAGAGCAGCATCTGGATGATTCCCAAAAGGTGATTATCAAATATCTGACCACCATCTACCAGGGTGAAATTAATGAACCCGAAGCTCTTGAAATCTCCGAACTCATGAGAATAACCAATAATATCGAGAGGATCGGCGATTCCATGGAAAGTGTGTCCAAGCTCCTTGAACGGATATATGACAATAAATTTGAATTCAGTGAAAAAGCCAAAGAAGATCTGGTGGCCATGTCCGAGCAGGTTGATCAATTTATGAGCCTGATTGCTGCGGAACTGCATGAAAAAACAGAAGGATTTTATCCAAAAGCCCTGGCCTTTGAGGATTTGATTGACCAGATGCGGGAAAACATGAGACACCAGCATATTGAAAGGCTTAGAGCAGGAGACTGCTCGGTGGATGCGGGGGTCTTTTTTATCGCTCTAGTCTCCCACTATGAAAAAATGGGGGATTATTGTTACAATATCTCCACCGGAGTGGACCGGATCTTATAAATGATTATATTTGATCTTGAATGCTTGAATGGTCATGCCTTCGAAGGCTGGTTCGAAGACAAAGAAGATCTGAAAAGACAGCAGGAGCAGGGTATATTGGCCTGTCCGATTTGCGAAACAACAGAGGTGGTGCAGAAATTTCACGCCATATCCATTCGGAAATCATCCTCGGGTCCTGTTTCCCGGAAAGCCTTGCAGGCCGGACAGGAGGCCATGACGGAATTTGTAGAAAAAGTGGCCGAATATGTGGAAAAGAACTTTGAAAATGTGGGTACGGATTTTACAAAACAGGCCCTGAAGATGCACTATGGGGCTGAAGAATACAGAAGCATCCGAGGTACCACAACGGCTGAAGAAGACAAGGTCCTCGCCAAAGAAGGCGTCCCTGTGCTCAAGGTGCCCATGGTGAAAAAACCCAATGAAGATTTGAATTAAAAGTTCTTTACAGAATAACCAAGGAGAAAGCCCATGAAAAAATTTCAAAAGAATTGTCTGCCGGCTTCAATACTGATTCTATCGCTGTTTTTTTCAAGCCTTATCTGCACGGCCCAGGAAAACAATATGGCCGGCTGGGGGATTGATGACCCCTACAATCGCCTGTATGATGCTCAGGAAGTGGACACGATCAAGGCCGTTGTCCGAGACATAAAGGAAATAACACCCCTCCCCGGAATGGCACCGGGGCTGGGCATGGAGATTGAAGAGAAAAGCGGGGACCGTTATCTGGTCCATCTCTGCCCCCTGGCCTATAAAAACGCAGCCTCCATCGGGCTTAAAAAAGGGGATAAAATCAATCTGAGAGGCTGTCTGGTTGAAATTGACGGAAAGGAAGTGATCATGGCCGCCAAGATCAAAAAAGACGAAAAATCCATCAAAGTCAGGTTAACCAGTGATGGAAAGCCCTTTTGGACCATGTCCCCGGAAGAGCTTAAAAAAGAGCTGGCGGAAGAATAGGTTTCCCCGTTAAAACCCTTTCTCAGCCGGCATGACGGTAATGTGGACCCGGCGGGTCCGGGGACCGTCAAATTCGCAGAAATAAATCCCCTGCCAGGTTCCCAGAACCAGGGAACCCTTTTCCAGGGGTATGATCTCCGACGGCCCAAAAAGGCTGACCTTGATATGGGCTGCGGAATTGCCTTCCATGTGTTTGAAATGGTCATCCCAGGGAACTACCTTGTTGATAAAGGCCAGCATATCCGTGGTCACGGCTGGGTCGGCGTTTTCATTGATGGTAACAGCGGCTGTGGTATGCATGGAAAAGACATGGACCAGACCGTTCTCTATCCCGGATTCCCGGACTGCTGCCCGGACCTCGGCGGTGATGTCGACCATCTGGGTCCTGGCCGTGGTTTTGACGCTGATCTGCATGGCCTGCATCCTTTTTAGAAAGCCGGGTGTATGAAAATTACACCCGGCGGATTTCCAACGGGAATCCCTATCTTTTAAACATCTCAAGAGCGTTTTGCACAATATTTTCCGGTGAGAAGCCGTATTCCTTTAATACTTTCCCGCCCGGCGCCGAAGCCCCGAACCGGCTAATGCCCATGACCCTGCCGCCTTCACCCACATATTTTTCCCATCCCATGGAGATCCCGGCTTCAACGGCCATTCTTTTTTTCACATCAGAGGGCAGGATTCTTTCCCTGTAAGGTGCCGGGGCTTTTTCAAACAGCTCCCAGGAGGGCATGGAAACCACAGCGGTTCTGATGTGGTGATCCTTTTCAAGCATTTTGGCCGCTTCCACGCAGATATGGACTTCAGATCCCGTGGCAATGAGGATGAGTTCGGGATCAGGCATTTTTTCCACGGTATAGGCCCCATACATGAATTCCCCGTCCCTTCCGGACACATCCAGGATCGGCAGATTCTGGCGGCTCAGGATCAGGGCCGTGGGGGAATCCAGGGTCGTGAGGGCCTTTTTCCAGGCCAGGGCCGTCTCATTGGCATCGGCCGGTCTTACCACGGTCAGATTGGGGATGGCCCTTAAAGAGGCCAGGTGCTCCACGGGCTGGTGGGTGGGCCCGTCTTCTCCCACGGCCACGCTGTCATGGGTGAACACATAAATCAGGGGCAGTTTCATCAGGGAAGCCAGTCGGATGGCCGGCCGCATATAATCGGCAAAGACCAGAAAGGTCCCGCCATAGGGACGAACCCCGGAATGGAGATACATACCGGCCAATATGGCGCCCATGGCGTGTTCCCTCACCCCGAATCTTATGTTGCGGCCCTCCCAGGACCCCTTCTGGAAATCCGTTGCATTTTTAATATAGGTATTGTTGGACGGGGCAAGATCGGCGGACCCGCCCATGAGGGTGGGCAGATGGTCGGCAATGGCATTCAGCACCTTGCCCGAGGCGGACCGGGTGGCCACAGGACCGTCTTCGAGTTTAAACACGGGAATTTTGGAATCCCAGCCCTGGGTCAGAAATCCGCTGACCGCATCCACAAATTGCCCGGCCTGTTCAGGATATTTTGTTTTATAGG
>JAABTB010000248.1 GCA_011390085.1 Desulfobacula sp. | reverse complement strand
GATTCAGCCGGGGCAGGCCTTGCCCTTTCCCTCTTATCAATGCTCTTGTCGGACCGATACCCTCTTCCGGTCTGTTCGGTCCTGATTTCACCCTGGATCAACCTTGACTGTAATAGTTTATCCCATGCCGGGAACCAAGATAAAGACCCCATGCTCGACAGGGATATCCTTAGAAAAACAGCGGCCCTGTATACGGACAAGCCCCTGTCCCACCCTTTAATCTCTCCCATCCGCAATGATTTTACCGGGATAACCCCTGTCCTGATCCAGGCAGGGGAAAATGAAATTCTGCTGGACGATTCAAAGCTGCTTGCAGAAAAACTGAAGGCAGCCGGAGCCGTTGCAGACCTCGAAATCTGGGAAGACATGTTCCATGTCTGGCATTATTTTGCAAAATATCTGTCAGAGGCCCGGCAGGCCATCCAGGGGATTGGAACCTTTGTCCACCGACACGCCCGGCTGTCGGGATAAGGGATGATCCAGAACCTTTCTGACCAGTTGCAAAAAACCTTCCATATCCAGCGGTTTCAAGAGGATCTTTGCAAGCCTGAGCTCCTCTGTGATTTGCGGATCAAGAGGGATCCCGGTACACATGATAATGGGGATCTCGGGTCTGATCCCCTGGATTTTTTCTGCAAGCAGATTCCCCATCATCCCCGGCATGGTATAATCCGTAATCACCAGATCAAATTTATCAGGGGTCTGAACAAAGGCCTCCAAGGCATCTATGGAACTGGTCATGGATTCAACATGATAACCGTAATCTTCCAGCATTTCCTTTCCGACCTCGGCAAGATAAACCTCATCATCCACAAAAAGAATGGTTTCACCCAGCCCATGACCGGACATCTCACCGGCCGGGATTCCGCCTGTTTCGTCCCTTAAATCATCCATGGCCCCTCCTTTGTGAACGGATTTTCATCAGCCTATTTCTTCTTGTTCATGGCCTCCAGGAAAAGACTTTCCATGGTACTGCCGGATTTTGACGCTTTACTTGCGGCAAACTGTTTCCAATTGTCCGGATCTTTCTGATCCGGTGAGGTCAGCGTGATTCTCCGTTTTTCCTCGTCCGTTTCCTGGATCATGACCAGGATGGCGTCACCGGGTTTAAGCCGTTCATAATCCGAAGGCTTTGCCGCATGGCTGACATTGGACGCGGGCATAAGGCCGGTCACTCCCGGTTCAAGCGTGATAAACAGTCCGAATTTCTCTTTTTTCTCAAGACGGCCTTCATGGGTTGAGCCGGGCTCATACCGGGTCGAAGCCCCTGTCCACGGATCACCCAGGGCATCCTTGATGCTCAGGGAAATTCTTTTGCTGTCCATATCAATGGATTTGATGACCACATGAACCTGCTCCCCCTGCTTTACGACATCGTCGGGTCTGAGGATTCTTTTGGTATGGCTCATTTCACTGATATGCACCAGACCATCCACACCCGGCGCAATTTCCACAAAGGCCCCGAAAGCCGTCAGCCTGACCACTTTCCCGGACACCTGGTCCCCCACATGGAAATCAGCTCCCATGCCGTCCCAGGGGTTGGCGGCAGTCTGTTTCATGGAAAGGGAAATCTTGGGAACACCCGATTCTTTTAAGGATTCGATTTTCAGGAGTTTCACCGCCACCGTATCTCCCGGCTGGACAATCTCTTCCGGCTTTTCTATCCTGGACCAGGACAATTCGGAAACATGGACCATGCCTTCCACCCCCGGAATCAGCTCCACAAAGGCGCCATAGGACATGATCCGGGTCACCTGGCCCTCAACCGTATCGCCCTCTTTCACCGTATCCAGGAAAACGGCCAGTCTTTCTTGTATTTCTTCATTTTGCAGATCCCTTCTGGATACCACAATATTCTTCCCGTTTTCCTCATACCGGGAAATTAGAAACCGGTGGGTCCGGCCAATATATTCTTCCTGGTTTTCCACATATTTCACATCCATCTGGCTGACGGGGCAAAAGGCTCTTTTTCCCAGGATGTCCACCGTAAAACCGCCCTTGATCACCCCGGTCACCTTTCCTTCGACCGGGGTCCTGTTTTGGGAAGCGTCAAGGAGCATGGTTGCTTTTCCGGCACCGGAAAGGGCCTTGGACAGGATAATCTCACTCTCATTCAGGGACACCACATACAGTTTCAGCCGGTCACCGACCTTGCAGGGCAATTCACCGTTTTCGTCCAGAAGTTCCGCCTTATCCACAACCCCGTCGCTTTTGGTCCCGGTATCAATATAAACATTTGCCGCGCCAATGGAAATGATCCTGCCGTCCACCAGGTCTCCCTGGTTGAGTTCTTTTCCCATCCCGGCATCATATGATTCAAAAAGCTCTGCAAAACTCAATTCATTCTGATCTTCAACGTCATCCTTCGGGTCGACCATTTTCATTCTCCTAAACACGGGTTGTTGTCCCCTATTGCGGAACGTACCGGTCAAACACATCCCCGGTCCCTGACAATAAAGAACAATGCTAAAATCGGTATTATGGGCCTTTCAAGTTTAAAAAATCAAGGGAAATCTATTTCAGGTGTTCCACCATAAAATGCAGCCGGTTTCTGATATTGGCTTCGCTCATGCCTGCATCAAAGTCCAGAAAATACAGATTCATCTCAGGATAAAGGGTTTTGATCCGTTTTTCAACCCCTTTTGACACAATATGATTGGCAATGCATCCAAAGGGCTGGACACTGATGACATGGTGAATGCCCTGCTCTGCAAAGGCGGCAATCTCTCCGGGAATCAGCCAGCCTTCGCCGAACTGATGGGTCATGGTCAGAATGCGGGACGCTTTTTCTGCAATTTCCTTGATAGGGTCAAATGGCAAGCCGTACCTGAATTTTGAAAAGACGGCGTTTATTTTTGCAAGACAGGAGCTGACGCCCCAATCCAGGGCCATTCCGAGGAGGTCCGTCCATTTTCTTTTCCGGATACCGGCCTTGATATTTTCTTTATAATTGACCAGATCCTGAATAAAATAATCGATAATGGGAGGGATCGCAGGCTCAATGCCTTGACGCATCAGCCAATGGGCAAGATCCTGGTTTGCAAAGGCACTGTATTTTGCATAGATCTCACCCACAATACCCATCCTTGGATATGGTTTTGTATGCACCGGAATCCCGTTAAAATCCGCCACTGCCTTTTCCAGCAATTGATATATCCCTGCATAATCATTTGCCAAAATACGGCCTTGAATTTTTTCCATATACCGGTGCCTGAGTTTCAGGCTCAGGCCTTGAATTTTTTCCCGGACGGCCACGGCATAATACATTTTTGCCAGGCAGTCGGCGAACAGGGTTGTGACCAGCAGAATCCGCATCTTTGAAAGCCAGTTGATACGGAAGCCGGGCTGGTCCACCAACCCGCCTGAAGCAGTGACGGAAATAATGGGGATATCATCAAATCCGGCATTGATCATGGCTTTCCGGATCAGGGAAAGATAATTGGAAGCCCGGCACTGGCCCCCGGTCTGGGTAATCCCGACGGCGATCTTTGTTTTATCATAGGACCGGGTCTTCAATGCCTTGATAATATCCCCGATGACAATGGTGCCGGGATAACAGATATCATTGCTGGCATATTGCAGCCCCAGGTCCACGGATTTGCGGTCCGGTTCCGGCAGAATCTGAAATTCATACCCGGCGTTCTTGAAAATGGCCGCCAGGTAGGGTGAATAATCCTCTGAAAAAAACGGGGCCAGGATGGTTCTTCTCCTGTCTTCTTCGGCAAATTTCAAAAACGGTTTTCTCTTTGTGTGAACTTCACGGTTTTCCGGTTTCTGAAATTTTAAAGATTCCACCATGGATCTAGTCTCAGCCGCACCGACCCCGGACTGGAAATCTCATCCACCTTGATCAGGGTATGGTTTTTTCCCTTGGTTTTCAGGATTTCCCGGACCTCATCAATGACCACGGCATCGGGGCCGCACCCGAATGAATTGAGCTGGACCAGTTGGACGTGGCCCGGATGATCGGCCACCCATGCGGCGGCATTGTAAATCCGGTTGGGATAGGCCCATTGGGTCACCACCTGGACATCCTGAAGCGCATTGCCGGCCACGGGCAGGGCATCTTCGGTGATGATGTCCGCACCCAGGCCCGTAAGGATATCCGGAACCTTGTGATTGATGAGCCCGTCGGCATGATAGGGCCGGCCCGCCAGAA
>JAABTB010000247.1 GCA_011390085.1 Desulfobacula sp. | reverse complement strand
AGGTGTTTTGCCAAAGCGGCCTCATCGGCTTCAAACATCTTGATGCCGGCAATGGCAGCCGTTTCGAACACGGCTCCGATTTCACATTTGAGATTGCCTTTTTCAATGCGTTGCAGCAACCCCCTGGAAATACCGGCCCGGTCAGCCAATTCCTGGGCCGTCAGCTTGCGCTCATTGCGGGCTTCCCGGATCAGTGCGCCGAGCAGGGCCGCCGCATCCCGGCTATAGCGGGAGTAGGTTCGTGTGATGGTCTTTGACATTATTCTTCCTTTGAATCTTATATGGATCATAAGATAATTTTATGATCTTTATATGAACCAGAAATAATGCAAACCAATGAATTTGTCAAATGAAAACCTGCGGCTTGTCCACCGGCATTGTCTTGTTGAGTTTAGTTTCTCTCCTCTTCTCCAAGGGATACCGCTGGATAAAAGGGCGTAACATTAAGGTCATAGGGGAACTATGTTTATCTTGTCATAGGAAAAATCGGGCCAATCGTCCTGCTGCCAATTCCATTTTTTTGATATCTTGATCTATAAAACAATCATTTTTGCATCAGTCTTTCTCTTTTATTGCCGACGGCAAGGGCTTTTCTGTAAAGAAAGGTCTGAAGTAAACCTGTGAGTGCAAGCCTGTGAGCCAACGAACAGGAATAGACTGTTGTATGACTGTAGCGGTATGCCATTCTAAGCAGCATGCTATGACGGCATACTACCATCGCCTTCCTGTGCTTGGATCAAATTGAGCGTTTCGGGAACCCATTTCATAACAAATTTCATATAATTATCTAACAGGAAGAAAGTCTTTCCGCTCTCATCATAATCTACAAGAGTGGGCAGGTTGTTCTTTTTTAATAAAGTTGGCAAATACTTGAGGCCAGCAGTTACTGTGCTTTGGTCAATTCTACCATGACCCATAGCCTGCAGTTGATGAAACACATCAGTATTTTTTAACCCAGTTTGTGGGATGTCATTTTCTGCAGTACTTCCATCAGATCTTCCTCCTTTGGCTATCTCAACAAAGGCTTTTTCATAGAAGCTTTTGCTTTCATTGGCTATATCCGTACAAGCAGTTTCGAAGACGCCATTGTTATTGATAAATACATTGTCAACCTGCGTGTTGTAAACTCGTTTTATCATACATATTCTTTGGCAAATGTTCTGGACAATCGAACCGCTGCCAGTGGCCTCTAAAATAATGCGTTTCTTCAAATCTGTATGGAAGCTCAGATTCAGTGCCAATTCTCCAAGCTCGATGATCTCTGAAAGTAAGGTATTCGAAAAGTTTTCTACCGGAATCTCTGCAATGCGTTGTGAAAGATCAACATTAAACGAGAGTAGATTAGTGGTCTTGTGTTGGACGAGTTTACTTTTTTGGCTCTACTTACCGGGGACATCTCGAGCACCCTGCATTTGTGCATAACGGATTCGATAACAAACTCTCGATACGATTGATTTTCAAATAGGATGCATGTTTATCATAACGTTTGAAAATCAGTTGAAAGCTAATGGATTGCTTATCAGCATTTCGATGGTCTGTAAATCAATTTATAATTCCTGAATAAATTTTGTTCATACAGAAATTAACCCCATGATATGAGAAGGTTTTTCAAATTGTATAGTCGGAGTCCTTTCCAAGGATATTCTCCTGTTCAACGGGATTGACAAAAGGCTTGGTTTTTCCTATCTAAAAAGGGTCTTCCCTGGTTTGGGAAAGGAGCCGATAATTTATTTTGAATGGGGGCAAAAATGGTGCTGAAAGAAGACATTGTCAGGGCGGCGGAAGAAGCCGGTTTCGAGGACATCGGGTTTACGACGGCAGAGCCCTTTGAGGAGCATGCAAAACTGCTGGCCTCCATGAAAGAGGAATATGCCTGGGCCGAGGGGGCCGGGCTGGACCTTTACAATGGGACCGATCCAAAGACCATCCTTCCGGGGGCAAAGACAATCATCGTCCTCATGGAAACCTATTTTCGCAAAGCCTTTCCCCGGGCCATGGAGGGCCGGTTCGGCCGGTGCTACCTTGACGATGACCGGGTGACCAAAGACGGTCTTTATTTGAGAATCAAGCGGTTCAGGAGCTTTTTACGGGAGAGCGGTATTGACTCAAGGGTTCCCTTTAACCTGCCCCACCGGGTGGCTGCGGCCAGGGCAGGCATGGGCGGGTTCGGGAAAAATTGCCTTTTCTATTCCAACAAAGTTGCCCGGGGCGGTTCCTGGACCCTGCCCATTGCCCTGGTCATTGACAGGGAATTCGCTCCCGGAGAGCCGTCCATCGGCATCAATTGCCCGGACTGGTGCAAAAACACCTGCATTGCCGCCTGTCCCACCCGGGCCCTGAAGGGCAACGGCAGGATAGATCCGCGTAAATGCATCTCCTATCTGACCTATTTTGGGGAGGGGCTAACCCCGAGGGAATTGAGGGAGCCCATGGGCATGTATGTTTACGGCTGCGACCGCTGCCAGAATGTCTGCCCCCGGAACCAGCCCTGGCTGGCGGCGGATCTTCTGCCCAATGAAAAGGCCGCTGCCAAGGCCCCGGATTTTGACCTGCCCCTTCTTCTTCACATGGACAAACATTATTTCAACACCCGGATCAGGCCCCATATGTTCTATATGTCGGACAGGGATCTGTGGCGATGGAAGATGAACGTGGCCAGGGCCATGGGCAACAGCCTTGATCCGGTTTACGTCCCGGACCTTGTCCGGGCCTTCCGCGAAAATGCCGACGACCGGGTCCGGGCCATGGCCCTGTGGGCCGTCCATCGTATCGGCGGAAAAGAAGGTCTTTCCACCCTGGATAAGATGGAGGCCGGGGCAACCGGGCTTGTCAAAGAGGAATGGGAGGCGATAGGGGCCGTCAGTTCTCTTTGATAAAGCCCAGGGATATGTATTCCAAATTCCGTCAATCCGGGAATTGGGCCGGCTTTTTTTCCATGAAGGCGGTAATGCCGTGGATGCATTCCCCTGAGGCAATGAGGTCTGCGGCAAGTTCAGCCTCTTTGTCAAGGGCGTTTTTAAGGGACAGGTCCCGGCTTTGCCGCAGGACGGCCAGGGCATGGCGTATTGCCTTTGGCCCGTTTTGGCTGATCTGTGATGCCAGTTCCATTGCATCCTCCAGGCAGCGGCCGTTATCGCTGACCCGGTTGATCAATCCCATCCTGTAGGCCTCATCTGCTTTGACCACCCGGGCGGTGAGAATCAGATCGGCCGCATGGGCATGCCCTAGAAGCCGGGCCAGGCAAGCCCCTCCTCCCCAATCCGGCATCAGGCCCAGCCGCACTTCTGAAAAGCACAAGGTTGCCCCCATATCCATGACCCGTAAATCACACCGTGTTGCCAGCTCCATTCCCCCGCCGTAGGCCGGACCGTTGACGGCGGCAATGATGGGAACCGGCAGATTGACAAATCCGTCAACAGACCGGCGCATTTGTTTGATGATTTTCCCGGCCAGGGTTGTGTCCTTTTTATTGACCGCATCCAGGAAATCTTCGGTCATGGGGTTTTCCAGAGTGATGTCAAATCCTGCGCAAAATGCCCGGTCATCGGCCCCGGTCAGGACAACAGCCCTGGGAAGATCTCGTTCCAGTTCCAGGGTCACCTGTTCCAGGGCTTCAAACATGGCCAAATCAAAGGCATTCTTTTTCCCCGGCCGGTTCATGACGACAAGGGCAATCTTATTTCTTCTTTCCAATCTGATCCGGGTATCGGTCATCATCATTTCCTTTTTTGAAATTTAATCGCATGGTCAACACATCCCATCCTTTTAAACCTGATTCTGTTTTCGGTTCAAGACATAAATTCCGCCGGCAACAATCATCAGGATGCCGATGATCTGGGCTCCTTTCGGCACCTCTTCCCAGAAGAGATAGCCCCAGATCACGCTGATGGGGATGGCGAAATATTCAAAGGGCGCCGCAACTGATGCGTTGGTTATCCGGTAGGCCTGGGAAAGCCAATAGGTCCCGCCTGCGGCAACAAAGGTCAGGATCGGATAAAAGACCAGAGATGACCCGCTTTCATGGATTCCGAATTTTCGGGTGCAGACCGCATTCACCGCATAAAAAAAACCGGACAGCACGGCCAGGGAGAGGGGAACGGCGGCAATGGCCAGGTAATAGGAGGTGTAGCTGAAGAACATCAACACGCCGGAGATAATC